>SHVG01000010.1 GCA_009691145.1 Candidatus Planktophila sp.
GAGCGAGAAATTGTGTCGATCAATAATGCATCGCACTTAACCGTGCTTTTTGAGTGATGTGCACCTTCTTGCACTTGAACGAGGCCACGATAAGAGGTGCGACCACCGTTACGTGCAACTGATTTAGAGATAACAGATGAGGATGTGTAAGGAGCGGCATGAACCATTTTGGCGCCAGAGTCTTGATGCTGGCCCGCTCCTGCAAATGCAAGCGAAAGAGTTTCGCCCTTTGCATGGGGACCCATCAAAAAGATTGCCGGGTACTTCATAGTGACTTTGGATCCAATGTTGCCGTCCACCCACTCCATTGTTGCACCTTCGGCACACGTTGCACGCTTGGTCACCAAGTTATAGACATTGTTAGACCAGTTTTGAATCGTTGTATAGCGCACACGTGCGCCCTTTTTAACGATGATTTCAACTACGGCTGAGTGCAATGAATCTGATTTGTAGATCGGTGCGGTACAACCTTCGACGTAGTGAATATATGAATCTTCATCGGCGATAATCAATGTTCGCTCGAACTGACCCATGTTTTCGGTATTGATACGGAAATATGCCTGCAAAGGAATATCAACGTGAACACCCTTTGGTACATAGATAAACGAGCCGCCTGACCAAACCGACGTATTGAGTGCTGCAAATTTATTATCGCCAACTGGAATCACCGTTGCGAAATACTCTTTGAAGAGCTCTGGATGCTCTTTTAGCGCGGTATCGGTATCTAAAAAGATAACTCCCTGAGCCGCTAAATCCTCGCGGATTGAGTGATATACAACTTCGGATTCATACTGGGCTGCAACCCCAGAGACTAAGCGCTGCTTTTCAGCCTCGGGAATACCAAGGCGATCATAAGTATTTTTGATCTCTTCAGGCAGGTCATCCCATGTAGCTGCCTGCTTTTCAGTTGAGCGCACAAAGTATTTAATCGTGTCAAAGAAAATGCCAGATAAATCTGCACCCCAGTTGGGCATAGGCTTTTTCTGAAATAGCGATAATCCCTTTAAGCGTAGGTCGAGCATCCACTGTGGCTCGGACTTTTTTGAAGAGATGTCACGGACAACATCTTCGTTTATGCCGCGTCGAGCGTTAGTGCCGACCTCACTCTTATCGGACCAGCCGTATTCGTAGTTTCCGAGGCCGTCGAGTTCTGGATGCGCAATAGTCATGCACGTACCTTTCCTTTGGTGTTCCTTGTTTGTGGTGTTGGAATAAAAGTTGTACAAACACCATCTCCATGGGCGATGGTTGCAAGACGTTGAACATGCGTACCGAGTAGACGTGAGAGCGCTTCGGTTTCGGCCTCGCATAGCTGCGGAAACTGTGTTGCAACGTGTGCGATTGGACAGTGATGCTGACATAACTCTTCACCCATTGGGCGAGATTCGATACTTGCTGCATAGCCCTGCTCGGTTAGAAACTGCGCCAGTGCCTGTGATTTTTTACCGCTCTTAGCCAGAAGTGGCTCAGCTTTACGTTCAATCTCTTCGGCGCGAGAGTTGGCAAATGACTGCACAAGGTGCTCCCCCAACTCAGCCGACATAAATTTCAGGGCAGAAACCGCTAAATCATCGTAGGAGTGTTCGAACTTTTCACGTCCTTGATCAGACATCAAAAATACTTTTGAAGGACGCCCCCGGCCACGTACAACTGCTGCATGTGGCCGACGTGCCTCAAGAACTCCATCGGCTACGAGTAGATCTAAGTGTCGGCGAATTCCAGCTGGCGTTAAACCTAATCGCGCCGCCAGAGTGGCAACACTTGATGGACCATTCTCCAGAATCGAGCGCGCTACGAGATCGCGGGTACGCCGATCATCGCTCTTCAGGCCTACTGTGGCTGCGGCTAATTTCACAACAGTATTGTGTCGTAATTCGACACAATAAGCCACTCCAACGCCGTGCCCAGGCTGGGCAATAGGGTTAGGCCATGAGTAGACCTGCCAGCTTTGCCACGCGGATACTGGCCCCCTCGACGGCCATCCTGCTCGCCCTGCAGGCGGCGATCGTTGTCACCGGCGGTGGCGTGCGACTAACAGGCTCGGGCCTGGGATGTCCCACCTGGCCAGAGTGCACCCCTGGCTCCTATACCCCAGTGCCAGGTCAGGCCGAAGGCGACCTTCACTCGTGGATCGAATTTGGAAATCGCTTATTAACTTTTGTACTTGTACTTGCCGCACTCACTACTTTAATTGCAGTACTCAAATCCGGGCGAAAAGATCTGCGCATTCTAGCCGCAGGACAGTTTCTGGGCATCTTTGGTCAAGGCATCTTAGGTGGAGTAACGGTTTTGACCAACCTGAATCCAATTTCTGTGGCAAGTCACTATCTACTCTCCACTATTTTAATAGCAGCGGCAACATCCCTCTATACAAGACGACATAGACCGGCAATGAAAAAGATTTCACCCCGACGCTCCGATATTTTCTCTCGAGCTCATGTTTTGCTCACAGCGGTCGTTGTCATACTCGGCACCGTTGTTACTGGAGCGGGACCACACGCCGGTGATATTGATGCACCACGCCTGCAAATTCGCATTCAAAGCGCTGCACTCTTGCATAGCATCGCCGTTGCACTTCTTGTGATTCTTACATTAGCATTCTTTTTCAGTAGTCAAACGAGCAAGCAGACCAAAAAGCTCCTTACGATATTTGCATTGTTAACGTTGGCACAAGGAGCAATCGGTTTGATTCAATATATTCAAGGCGTGCCGCAGCTCCTTGTCGCTACACACCTTGCTGGCTCGACATTAGTATGGATCGGCGCTTGGAAAATTTGGTTATCGGTACAACGACAAGAAGTGGATGCGCCCAGATGAGTGCACCTGCAGAATGGACCGAGCTCGATGATCGCGCAGTTGCATATGCACGCGCGTTAGCTGCCGATGCCGTGCAAAATGTTGGAAATGGTCACGCAGGAACTGCCATGTCACTGGCGCCAGTTGCCTATCTCCTCTTTCAGCGCCACTTAGTTCATGATCCATCTGATCCAAGCTGGCTTGGTCGCGACAGATTTATCCTCTCTTGCGGACATTCATCCCTGACTTTGTATACGCAGCTTTTCTACAGTGGCTATGGCTTAGAGATGGGGGATCTAAAAACATTTAGAACATGGGGTTCCTTAACCCCGGGACATCCTGAATACGGTCATACTGCAGGTGTCGAAATGACAACAGGCCCGCTTGGTCAGGGCGTTGCAACAGCAGTTGGAATGGCGATGGCGGCGCGTTATGAGCGTGGTTTATTAGATGCCGGAGCTGCTATTAACACATCTGTATTTGATCACATCATCTGGGTGATTTGCTCTGATGGTGATTTGCAGGAGGGAGTAAGTGCTGAAGCATCCTCTCTTGCCGGAACACAGGAACTTGGCAATCTTAATATTATTTACGATGACAACCGAATCTCTATTGAGGGCGATACTCGCAACGCCTTCACTGAAGATGTCTCGATGCGCTATCGCGCTTATGGCTGGCATGTTATCGATGTCGCCCCCGCTAGTGATGGCAGTGTAGATATTGCAGCACTCGATGATGCAATGTTAGCTGCAAAGAAAGAGATGACTAAACCAACGCTGATTCGTTTAAAGACGGTGATTGCATGGCCTGCGCCAACTCTTCGCGGTACTGGAAAATCCCATGGCTCTGCCCTTGGCGATCAAGAGGTAGCTGCAACTAAGCTTCTATTGGGACTGAACCCAGATGAAAACTTTGCAATGCCGCAAGATGTGCTGGCCCATGTTCGTAAGGTTAAAGAGCGTGGCGCACAGACCCATGGGCAGTGGAATACCGCTTTCAGCGCATGGGAGTCTAAGAATGCAGATGCAGCCGCTCTTTTGCAGCGGCTTCGCAAGCGAGAACTACCCTCTCACTGGGATTCACAACTACCTATATTTGCCGCTGGAAAAGATATAGCCACTCGCGCTGCATCGGGAGTTGTACTACAAGCAATCGCGGTGGCTTTGCCTGAACTCTGGGGTGGCTCGGCAGATTTAGCAGGTTCAAATAATACGAGTATCGAAGGTGGCGGTTCATTTCTACCAAGCACCAGCGCGATGAAAGGCGCCGATCCTTACGGTCGCATTATTCACTTTGGAATCCGTGAGCATGCGATGGGATCAATTCTCAATGGAATCGCCCTTCATGGTTTAACGCGATCTTTTGGCGGAACCTTTGCTGTATTTAGTGATTACATGCGTCCTGCAGTTCGCTTAGCGGCCTTAATGAATATCCCATCAACATTTGTCTGGACACATGATTCGATTGGTGTTGGCGAGGATGGACCTACCCATCAGCCGGTCGAACACCTCGCCGCCCTGCGCGCGATTCCTGGTTTAGATGTCATTAGACCCGGAGATGCTAATGAGGTTGCACATGCGTGGAGGCAGATAATTATCCGCAATCACGCCGCTGGCATCCTGTTATCGCGCCAGAACCTGCCCGTCATTGATCGCAGTATCTGCGCACCTGCTAGTGGAACGGCCAAAGGCGCCTACGTATTAAAGGATGCCGCTAATCCAGTTGCACTACTTATCGCCACAGGCTCTGAAGTATCTCTTGCACTTGATGTACAGAGTGCTTTAGCTGGCGATGGAGTCAATGTTCGTGTCGTTAGCGCCCCGTGTCTTGAATGGTTTGCCGAACAAGATGATGCCTATAAAGAATCTGTCCTGCCTGCATCCATATCATTGAAAATAAGCATTGAAGTTGGCATCGCTCAGGGCTGGCGCGAACTCATCGGTGATTCCGGAATCGCAATATCTCTCGAGCATTACGGGGCATCGGCCGATGCCAAGCGACTCTTCAAAGAGTTTGGCTTCTCGGTCGATAGCATCGTTAAGCGTATTAAGGCCGCGTTGTAATGAGCGCAGGAGATGTAGGCGCAAACGGAACATCCATCTGGCTAGATGATTTATCTCGCGCCAAAATTACAGGAAACGATCCGCACTCACTTCCATCTCGTATTGCACACGATTTCGTTGTTGGCTTAACAACTAATCCAAGTATCTTTGCTGCCGCGATCTCTGGTGCCCATGAATACGCAAGTGATATTGCAGCGATGAAAGAGTTAAGCGCCGATGAGTGCGCTAAAAAACTGACAACAGATGATGTCCGATCTGCCTGTGATCTGTTTAAGTCCATCCACTCTTCAAGTAAGGGTGTCGACGGTCGTGTAAGCATCGAAGTCGATCCGCGTTTGGCAAGTGATACCGAAGGCACAATCGCTGCAGGTAAAGAGCTATGGGCGATTATCGATCGGCCCAACCTTATGATTAAAGTGCCGGCAACTATTGAGGGTCTGCCTGCCATCACAGCACTTGTCGCCGCGGGAATTAGCGTTAATGTCACATTGATTTTTTCCGTGAAGCGCTATGGCGCCGTAATCGATGCCTATATGGCAGGAATCGAGGCGGCAACGAACCCATCGCATGTTCATTCAGTAGCATCATTTTTTGTCAGTCGTATTGATTCAATGATAGATGCACTACTGAAGAAAGATGCAAGTGATGCCGCGCTAGCCCTTCTGGGCAAAGCTGCAATCGCCAACGCACATCTTGCCTATCAATTATTTGAAGAGAAGTTTGCATCCCCGCGATGGTTGGCCCAAGTAGAGCGAGGTGCTAATAAGCAGCGTCCGCTATGGGCATCGACTGGTGTTAAAGATCCGACCTACGATGACACACGCTATGTCGTCGAACTTATCGCACCCGATACCGTGAACACTATGCCTCAAGCTACTTTGGATGCGATAATCGATCACGGTGTTGTGCGCGGTAACACTATCTCAGCTAACTATGGCGCGGCCGTTGATGTATTTAAATCTCTCTCTGCTCTGAATATCTCTTTAAATACAGTAACGAGCGAGTTAGAGATTGATGGAGTAAAGAAGTTTGCCCAAGCATGGCAAGAACTTCTGACAACGGTGAAGGCTGCTCAACAACAATGACACAACTCACCGGTCGTTCACTCTCAAAGATCGATCGAAGCGATGTGGGCTATCTAGCCCTGCTGCAGTTTCATTCTCGCTTGGCCCGTAAAGATCCGACTATCTGGGGTAGAGAAGCCGTGGCCGAAGCCACCGTGCGACTTAACTGGATCGATCTTCCCGAGTCGTCGAGGGATTTATTGCCACAGTTAGATGCCCTCTGTGCCAAGCATCGCGATAAGTTGCGGGTGGTCTTATGTGGAATGGGCGGCGCATCCCTTGGCCCAGAAGTAATTGCGCAGACATATAAGCGTGAACTCTTTGTTTTAGATTCGACCGACCCTAACTATCTTGCACATGCCCTGGCAGGTGATCTAGCAACCACAATCGTTGTGGTCAGCTCAAAGTCAGGCGCAACTATTGAAACGGCATCCCAGCGCGCATTTTTTGAATCAGCCTTTCTTGATGCTGGACTTGTCCCTCAAGATCACATCGTTATCGTGAGCGATCCAGGATCTCCACTTGATACACACTCACGTGCCAATGGCTTTAGCGTTATTAACGCCGACCCTCATGTTGGTGGACGCTTTAGCGTTTTAAGCGCATTTGGATTAGTACCTGCTGCATTGATTGGCGTTGACGTCTCTGTCTTGCTGGATAATGCAAGTGCGACAAAGTCGGCATTTCTTGAAGATCCAAGCATCGTTGTAGATATGGCATATGCAATCGTCCACATCTCTGGCCAGTACATGAGCTACTGCGATGACGGTTCGGAGATGCCGGGTTTGAGTGATTGGGCCGAACAGTTAATTGCCGAATCAACCGGTAAGAATCAACGTGGTCGACTGCCAATTGTTATTGAATCCCCCGTTAACCATGGCCCATTTTCTATCGCATACAGTGGGGATGCAGATCTAGTGATCTCTGCCGATTTAGCCTCGCAGTTCATAATCTGGGAGTGGGTGACGGCGCTAGTCGGTGCGGCAATGGCAATTGATCCTTTCAATCAGCCCAATGTCACTGAGGCGAAAGAGGCGACATCATCTTTACTCTCTGCCTGGGAGGGGGTTCTTCCGCAGTTTTCCCCCGATGCTCGCGATGCAGACGTTGAGATATTTGGTGAAGGCTCCGACCTAGAATCGGCGCTGAATTTATTGATCGAATCGATTCCACGTGATGGCTATCTCGCAGTAATGGCCTACCTTGATCGCCGAGATGATGTAAAGATTAGGCAGATACGTGCACTGCTTGCAGAGAAGTCGCAGCGTCCTGTCACCTTTGGTTGGGGTCCTCGCTTTCTACACTCAACGGGACAGTTTCATAAAGGTGGCCAGCAAAACGGAGCGTTCCTGCAGATTACTGGTGAGGTTAAGAGAGATTTCGCGATTCCCGGTCAGATATTTGGATTCAAAACTCTTCTTGCGGCTCAAGCTTTAGGCGATGGCTTGGCGCTGGCTTCAAGAAAATACCCACTCCTGCGATTGAATTTAATCAACCGTAGCGTGGGTATTGACGCACTACTTACAGCTTTGAAATCTCTTTAATCATCTCCACGCATCTTGCGCAGCGCCTCATCAAGTAAACGCTCGCCTTCGGCATCGGTGCGACGCTCTTTCACGTAAGCAAGATGCGTCTTGTATGGCTCGTTCTTAATAGGGTTTGGTGGATTATTACGATCGCGTCCTGCTGGGTAGCCGCACTTAGGGCAGTCCCACTCGGCTGGAATAACAACGGTATCCTCTACAGCAAATGATGGACGGACTTCGTGGCCTTTGGCACAGAAATAAGAGACATAGGCGCGCGCAATAGAGTCACCACGCTCGGCTTCTCCCATTGGTCCGGCGCCGACTCGGCTTCCTCGAATTGCACTTGCCATGCCTTACTCCTTTAAAAGATTAATGAAATAAAAAGATTTACTTAAGAACAAGACTGAGCGCGACAACAAATGCAAACCAAAGACCACCAACAACGATTGTGATCCGATCTAGATTTCGCTCTACAACGGATGAGCCGCCGTAGTTTGATGAGACACCGCCACCGAAGAGATCCGATAGTCCGCTGCCCTTGCCCTTATGTAAAAGGACGAGAAGGATCATCAAAACGCTGGTAATGACGAGCAAGATTGAGAGAGCTAGTTTCACGGTTCGTAAACTCCTTGTTTCCTAGAGTGTAAGGATACCTTCAAAATAGCTGACGGCTTTACTTAGCCTTGCGCGTAAAACTTCACAATCTTGGCCAACTCTTCAGGATCTAGGCTCGCTCCCCCTATGAGGGCGCCATCGACATCGGCCTTGGCCATAATCTCGGCAACATTTGATGATTTCACGGAGCCGCCATAGAGAATGCGCATCGCTGCTGCGATTTCAGGTGAGCCGAGATTTTCAACCTCTTCGCGTATGGCTGCACATACCTCTTGGGCATCTTCAGGAGTAGCTACTTTGCCAGTACCGATCGCCCAGACTGGTTCATAGGCGATAACAATCTTTTTGAGTTCGGGCTTAGTTAATCCCTCAAGCCCTGCGCGAATCTGTCGAATTACGTGGCTGGCATGTGCGCCGGATTCGCGCACTGAAAGCTCTTCACCGACACAGAATATGGGCACCATCTCATGTGCGAGGGCGGCCTTGATCTTTCGATTAACGAGAGCATCGCTCTCACCATGAATCGAACGGCGTTCAGAGTGTCCAGCTAAAACATATGTGCAGCCAAGTTTATGCAGCATCGAGCCAGAGATATCTCCAGTGAAAGCTCCACTTGCCTCGGGTGAGAGATCTTGCGCACCATAGGTTAAGCGCAGACGATCGCCATCGATAAGTGTTTGAATTGAACGGATATTGGTAAAGGGAGGAATAATCGCGACATCAACTTTGTCGTAATCCCTATCATCGAGTGAGTAAACCAGTTTCTGTGCAACGGC
Organism: Candidatus Planktophila sp.; assembly: GCA_009691145.1. Taxonomy (GTDB): domain Bacteria; phylum Actinomycetota; class Actinomycetes; order Nanopelagicales; family Nanopelagicaceae; genus Planktophila. The sequence goes on from SHVG01000010.1 coordinate 8,841, forward strand.
GATCGCCTCAAGGTGGTTAAGATTCATCTTCCAGTTGCCAACCATTAATGGTTTACGCATTGTTGTCTCCTTATAACCCTAAAGCCAGTAGGCCAGGAAGTTCCTTGCCCTCTAAGTACTCAAGTGATGCACCACCACCAGTTGAAATATAACCGAACTGGCTGTCTGCAAAACCAAGTGCCCGCACAGCCGCAGCCGAGTCTCCCCCACCGACAACTGAGATACCTACAACCTTTGTCAGCGCCGCTGCAACAACCTTGGTCCCCGCGGCGAAGTGAGCAAACTCAAAGACGCCCATTGGTCCGTTCCAGAAAACAGTTGCACATTCTTGAATCTGGGCTGCAAAGGCGGCGGCAGAGAGTGGCCCGATATCTAGACCCATTTGATCAGCTGGTATGGCATCGGCAGAGACTAACGTGGGCTGTGCATCTGCACTCAATGTCGGGGCAACAACAATATCTGTAGGCAGCACAAGTCTGACGCCCTTTTCCTGCGCAGTTGCAATCAAGGCCTTAACACTATCGATCATATCGCTCTCAACTAAAGATGTGCCGATCTCTTTTCCTTGGGCTGCAAAAAATGTGAATACCATTCCTCCGCCGATTGCTAAGAGGTCGACCTTTTCCAAGAGATTTTCGATAACACCGAGTTTGTCAGAGAGCTTGGCACCACCTAAAACAACTCCATAAGGGCGCGCTGGATTTTCTGTGAGTTTCTTTAAAACCTCAACCTCACCTGCGACCAATAAACCCGCGCAGTGTGGAAGCAAGGCAGGCAGATCAAAGACTGAGGCATGTTTACGATGCACTGCACCAAAACCATCACCTACATAGGCATCGGCTAACTGCGCTAACTGTGCGGCAAATACTGCGCGCTCGATCTCATCTTTACTTGTTTCAGCTGGACTAAAACGAATATTTTCAAGAAGTAAAATCTGACCGGCCTTGAGTGAGCGTGCAACGGCAGTGACTGCATCTCCCGTTAAATCGCCAGTAAAGATAATCTCCTGGCCTAAAAGCTCGCCTAGGCGTTTGGCAACGGGTGCCAGTGAGAGCTCTGGCGATGGCAGACCCTGTGGTCGACCTAAGTGGGCAGCGATAATTAAAGATGCACCTTTGCTCTGCAGTAATTGAATAGTTGGTAGCGAGGCTTTGATTCGTCCATCATCTTTAATGATGCCATCTTTGATTGGAACATTGAGATCGCAGCGAAGAAAGACACGTTTACCAACTACATCAAAGGTTGCAAGTGGTGACATTAAAGCGACTTGCCAACATAACTAATCAGATCGACGAGACGGTTTGAGTAGCCCCACTCGTTGTCATACCAGCCAACGACCTTGACCTGATTGCCGATAACCTTAGTAAGACCTGAATCGAAGATACATGAGGATGGATCAGTGACGATATCCGATGAGACGATTGGATCTTCGGTGTATGTCAGGTAGCCCTTGAGAGAACCATCTGCGGCGGCCTTCATGGCGGCATTGATCTCTGCAGCCGTTGCCTCTTTTGCGAGTTCGACGGTTAAATCTGTCGCCGATCCCGTAGGGATTGGAACACGCATCGCATAGCCATCGAGTTTGCCTTTGAGCTCTGGCAGTACAAGGGCAATAGCCTTTGCAGCACCCGTTGATGTTGGAATCATGTTAGTTGCAGCTGCACGTGCACGACGTAGATCTTGATGCGGAAAATCTAGGATGACCTGATCATTTGTGTAGGCGTGAATCGTTGTCATTAGGCCCTTAACAATTCCCCAGTTATCGTTGAGAACTTTGGCCATCGGCGCAAGGCAGTTAGTCGTACATGATGCATTTGAAATAATATTGTGCTTAGCTGGATCGTACTTTTCATGGTTAACACCCATCACGATTGTGATGTCCTCATCACTTGCCGGTGCTGAAATAATAACCTTCTTGGCACCAGATGTTATGTGCTTTCCAGCATCTGCAGCCTTAGTGAAGTGACCTGTTGATTCAATAACGACATCGGCCTTGATAGCACCCCATGGAAGGTTTGCTGGATCGCGCTCTGAGAAAACCTTGATCGTCTTTCCATCGACAGTGATTGAGTCATCGGTGAAAGTAACTTCTAGACCAAGACGACCAAGGATTGAGTCGTATTTGAGAAGATGTACCAACGTCTTGTTGGGTGTGAGGTCGTTAATCCCGACGATATTGATATTTGGATTTGCAAGACTGGCACGGAAGAAGTTGCGTCCGATGCGGCCAAAGCCATTGATTCCGACATTAATCATAAGATGCGTCCTTGCTGCTTAAGGGGCTAGAAATTAAAAAAGCCCAGTCGTTGGAGATGAATTAAAACTGCCACAACGTTGGGGTCTTAGGTGCAATCCTATCAGTGGCCTTAGCGCCAACTCATCGGTAGAAAAGGTGTTCAACTCAACAAATCAGGGGAAAGCCCGCTCTCGGTATCGGGAATACCGAGTTCGCTGGCGCGCTTATCGGCCATAGCAAGTAATCGCCGGATTCGACCAGCGATCGCATCTTTGGTCATCGCAGGCACAGCTAATGAGCCAAGCTCTTCGAGGGAGGCCTGGCCGTGATTAATACGCAGCTCCCCCGCCTCTTTTAAATGATCAGGAATCGTTGGCCCAAGAATCTCCATCGCGCGGGCAACTCGGGCAGATGCGGCAACGGCTGCACGTGCAGAGCGACGTAGATTTGCATCATCAAAGTTGGCAAGACGGTTTGCAGTTGCACGGACCTCACGACGCATGCGCCGCTCCTCCCATGCAAGTACTGATTCATGTGCACCGAGTCGAGTAAGGAGTACACCGATCGCATCGCCGTCGCGGATAACAACGCGATCAACTCCGCGAACTTCGCGTGCCTTAGCAACAATCCCCATCCGCCGCGCCGCGCCGACGAGTGCTAATGCCGCCTCCGGTCCAGGACATGTAATTTCAAGTGATGATGAGCGACCGGGCTCGGTCAGTGAACCATGGGCGATAAATGCACCTCGCCATGCCGCCTCTGAATCACATATCGCAGCAGATACAACTTGAGGGGGTAGCCCACGTACGGGGCGACCATGCGAATCTACAAGTCCAGTTTGGCGAGCAAGTGAATCACCAGCTTCGATAACTCGAACGACGTAGCGCGAACCTTTTCGCAGACCGCCCGATGAGAGAACAGCTAAATCAGAGTCATGTCCGTAAATATCGGCGATATCTTTTCTAAGGCGCCGTGCGCTCTGCGAAGTGTCGAGTTCGACCTCAATCAAAATCTTTCCCGCTGCAATGTGCAGTCCACCTGCAAAGCGTAGAAGTGATGAGACCTCGGCCTTACGACAACACGGCTTGGTAATCGAGATGCGACTGAGTTCGTCTTTAACTGATGCTGTCATTGCCATGAGCTTATCCAACCAAACTTTGGCGCATAATGTGGCCCAAATGAAGAGCTAATTGTGTGACATCGTGATGGATACTGCCAGGGGCTTTTCGAATATCAACGGCAACGACCTGTCCCCCAAGTTTGCGAGCTATTGTGCTCAGAGCTATCTCATTGCGAATAACGGATTTATCGACCAGAAAGTAGTCGATTGATACACCAGGTGCATACTCGGCAAAGAGCTCGAGATGCTCTTCGGGAGTTGATCCAGCGAACTCTTCACCGGTCGTATTTGAATGAGCATCTAAATTAAGAATTAAAATCTTCTTTGCCTTAGTTCTTGAGAGTGCATCTAACTGCATGGGCACTAAAAGATGCGGCATCACGCTAGAAAACCAGGAACCCGGCCCCATGGTGATCCAGTCAGCGACACGGATAGCAGTTAAGGCCTCCATGCGTGCCTGGGGATTTTGTGGGATAACACGTAATGATTCAATGCGTCCCTTTGCAGTAGCGACCTCTTTTTGCCCCCTAACAACAATTCGACCAGTTGATGTATTAAAAGTTCCCTCAATATCTAGCGGTACGGCCGCCATTGGAAGTACACGTCCGACGACTTTTAATAGTGATCCGACGCGATCTAAACCGATAACTGGATCTTCATCATCGCTCCAAAGAGATGCCAGCAGTAAGTTACCCATCGCATGACCATTGAGTGGACCTGTACTTACAAAACGATGCTGCATGATTTCAGCCCATGTTCGGCCCCATTCATCGTCGGCACATAATGCCGCCAACGCCATACGTAAATCACCAGGTGGAAAAATCGCAAACTCTTCACGCAGACGTCCGCTTGAACCACCATTATCGGCGACGGTAACAATGGCGGTGATCTCTGATGTTATTTCACGTAACGCCGACAAAGTTGCAGCCAAACCGTGACCGCCTCCCAGGGCAACGACTTTGCTCACAGTTATTCGCGCCCCACATCACGGTGCGTTGGATATGCAGAGATAGCATTTTCGATGGCGTTGAGTTGTTTAGCAATCTCTTGAGTGATTGCCACTGAGCGATGTTTGCCACCAGTACAACCCACCGAGATAGTCAGATAGCGCTTTCCCTCGTGCATGTACCCTGGAACCATCGATGCAACTAAGGCGACGTAGTTTTCTACGAAATCTTTTACGCCAGTGTTTCCGAAGACCTTTTCACTCACTTGTGGCGTTAACCCCGTTAGTGGTCGAAGCTCTGGCACCCAGTGTGGGTTAGGGATGAATCGGCAGTCCAGAACTAAATCTGAATCAACGGGTATTCCATACTTATATCCAAAGGATAAAACATTTATTCGGATGCCCTGCACTTTGCCGCCGCCGAAGATTTCGCCGATACGCTTTTCTAGTTGGTGAACATTGAGATTAGTCGTGTCGATTGCGATATCGCACTGCGATCGCACTTCATCTAATTTTTCGCGCTCTCTGGCAATTCCATCGACGATTCGATCAGTACCCTGTAATGGATGTGGCCTGCGCGTTGATTCAAAGCGCTGTACTAACATCTGATCGGTGGCATCTAAGAAAACTAAACGATAGGCCGAGCCGCTCTTCTTGAGTGCATCTAAACCTTGCGTGAGCTCGTCGAAGAAATGACCGCCTCTTACATCGACAACTACTGCAAACTCTTTTCCATCTGGACCAGCGCCTTTGCTGACTAACTGCGGCAGTAGCGAGGGCGGCAGGTTATCGACGACATACCAGCCCAGATCCTCTAAGGCGTGGGCGGCGGTAGAACGTCCGGCACCTGACATGCCGGTCAGAATCAGTATCTCACTGCTCATGGCTTAATCCTCTTATACATGTCAAGCACCGTTACTCACGCGTGATTTCTCCCGTTTGAACATTTAGCTTTTGCCGTCCAACCTGCTCTAGATAGTTACATATCACCTCAGCGATCTTAGGACCGATGCCGGGTGTGGCTGCAATCTCTTCTGGAGTAGCTTTTCTAATCGCGGACACTGATCCGAAGCGTTCAAGCAGTGCATTGCGCCGAGTTTGTCCGAGTTGCGGGACTTCATCCAAAATAGACTCCAGCATTATCTTCGATCGTCTAGATCGGTGAAAAGTAATTGCAAATCTATGGGCCTCATCGCGAATACGTTGAAGCAGATAGAGACCTTCACTCGAGCGCGGCAAAATAATCGGCTCACTTGAGCCGGGTATCCATACCTCCTCTAGACGTTTGGCTAATCCGCACAGCGCGATATCGCCGATACCAAGCTCGCTCAGCGCTCGGGCGGCAGCGTTTACTTGAGGTACACCGCCATCGACAACAATCAACTGAGGCGGATAGGAAAACCTGCTCAACTTCCCACCGAGTTGAGCGACTTCGGCGGCATTCACAGTGCGATCATCGATCAACCTCTTTAATCTGCGAGTAATCACCTGGTGCATCGCCCGAGTGTCATCAAAGCCCTCTTCTGTATTAATAATGAATCTGCGATACTCACTCTTCTTTGCCAGACCATCTTCAAAGACCACCATCGATGCAACTACCGATGTTCCTGAAATATTCGAGATATCAAAGCACTCAATGCGCAGCGGTGTACGCTCCAAATCCAAGGCCTCTTCTATCTCTATAAGGGCCTTGCCGCTTATTGCAGCATCGGTGGAGCGCTTACTCAAGAACTGAATGAGTGAGTACTGCGCGTTGCGCTTAACCGTCTGCAAGATCTCTAACTTCTCGCCGCGCCGTGGAACTTTCAGAGCCACAGGTGCTCCACGTAGTTGTGATAACCACGCCTCAAGAGCAGGGGCATCGAGTGGGCGCTCATTAATCAGGATTTGTGCAGGAATTTCAGCAGCTGAGCTCTGACTATAGATGGAGTAGAACAGTGCGCCCATCTCGTCATCGCCTTCCAGAGATTTACTTTGATCCACAATCCACGAACGCGAGCCCTTGATTGCTCCACCGCGAACAATAAATATCGATCCAGCTGCATGCGCACCGTCATGATGTATTGCAACGATATCGGCCGTTAAAGTATCGGGCAGTGCGGCATCGGTAGATTCTTTGGCACGCTCGATAGAAGCAATAGAGTCTCGAATCTTTGATGCTCTCTCGAACTCTTCGCGCGAAGATGCCATCTCCATTTCAGCCGTTAGCGTCGGAATGATGTCGGCATTACCGTTGCCCATGAATCTGACTAGACGATCCGCTAACTCTTTATGCTCTTCTTGACTCACCCAGTTAACGCAAGGCGCGGCACACTTACCAATATCTCCAAGTAAACATTGGCGTTTGCTGCGTTGTGCACGTTGAAAGTTTCCGCTGGTACATGATCGAATAGGAAAAACCTTCAGGATGACATCGAATGTGTTGCGCAGCGCCCACGTATGGGTGAATGGCCCGAAATAGGTAATGCCTGGACGCTTTGATTTACGTGTGATGAAGATTCGTGGATACTCATCGTTATTGGTCACCGCTAAATATGGATATGACTTGTCATCGCGAAACTGTACGTTGTACTGAGGGGCGTACTGCTTGATCCAGGAAAACTCTAACTGCAAGGCTTCTACCTCGGTATCAACGATCGTCCAGTCGACCCGAACCCCTTGATGAACCATGCGATAAGTCTTTTCAGGCAAATTACCTTGAAAGTAACTGCTCAAGCGATTCTTTAAGTTAACAGCCTTGCCGACATAAATAACGGCATCGGTTGCATCATAGAAGCGATAGACCCCAGGTAGTTTTGGAATATCACTGGGTCGATACGATGCCGGATCTGCCATGGCGCTACTTCTTAGCTGCTACTTTTCGATTAGTTGCAAGCATAGGTGCTAGATATTGCCCGGTGTAGCTGGCTTTAACCTTTGACACATCTTCGGGAGTGCCCTCGGCGATGACTAATCCCCCTCGGAAACCGCCCTCTGGTCCCATGTCGATTACCCAGTCCGAGCATTTAATAACATCTAAGTTGTGCTCGATAACGACAACGGTATTGCCAGTATCGACTAAACGGTTAAGTACGATTAGGAGCTTGCTGACATCTTCAAAGTGCAGACCCGTCGTTGGCTCATCCAAAACGTAGATTGTTCGACCCGTTGAGCGACGTTGAAGCTCGGTTGCAAGCTTGACGCGTTGGGCTTCCCCCCCTGAAAGCGTTGGCGCAGACTGACCTAAACGCACATAGCCCAAGCCAACATCGTTGAGCGTCTTTAAAAACCTGGAGATTGCAGGAACTGATTCAAAGAATGCATACGCCTCTTCGATCGACATATTCAAAACATCGGCGATTGTTTTACCCTTGTAGTGCACCTCTAACGTTTCACGGTTATACCGTGCCCCATGACAGACCTCGCACGGCACATAAACATCGGGCAAAAAGTTCATTTCGATGGTGATCGTGCCATCTCCAGAGCAGTTTTCACAACGCCCGCCCTTGACGTTAAAAGAGAAACGACCCTGTTGATAGCCACGAATTTTGGCCTCTGTTGTTTCAGAAAATAGTGCACGGACTTTGTCGAACAAGCCTGTGTAGGTGGCAGGGTTGGATCTAGGCGTGCGGCCAATAGGTGACTGATCGACGTGGACGACTTTATCCAGGAGTTCTACACCACTGACACTGCGGTGACGCCCTGGTACTAAACGTGCACCGTTGAGTTTATTAGCAAGTGTCGTATACAAAATATCATTGATTAGCGTTGACTTGCCTGATCCGCTCACACCAGTAATTGAGACAAAGACACCTAGCGGTAAAACAACATCGATATCTTGAAGATTGTTTTCCTTTGCGCCCTTGACCGTTAGTACCCGCTTGGCATCGATGGGGCGACGCTTAGGTGGGATTGCGATTGATTTGCGCCCAGATAAATAGGCGCCAGTGATTGACTCCTTCGATGCAATTAACTCTTCATAACTACCAGAGACCACAACGTGGCCCCCGTGTTCTCCTGCACCTGGTCCGATATCTACAATCCAATCGGCGCTACGAATCGTTTCCTCATCATGCTCGACAACTATTAAGGTATTGCCAAGATCGCGTAAATGCGTAAGTGTTTCGATTAAGCGGCGATTATCGCGTTGATGAAGGCCAATGCTTGGCTCATCTAAGACGTAGAGCACTCCAACTAAACCACTACCGATCTGTGTTGCCAGTCGAATTCGCTGTGCTTCGCCCCCAGAGAGCGTTGCCGCCGGTCTTGCTAACGATAAATAATCTAAACCGACATCGAGCAAGAAACCTAGGCGAGCATGGATCTCTTTCATGACGCGCTCAGCGATCTGCCCTTCGCGTTTGCTGAGCTTAATGTTTGTCAAGAAATCGGCACACTCAGAGATCGAGAGCTCTGTAATCTCTGAAATATTCCTATGTCCGATGGTGACCGCTAAGACCTCAGGCTTTAAACGTGCGCCCGCACATACATGGCAAGGAATCTGGCGCATATATGCCTCGTACTTATCGCGACTGTAATCACTGTCGGTTTCGCTGTGACGGCGGTGAATAAAGGGCACTACGCCTTCAAAGCCAGTTGTGTAGTTCTTGGTTCCGTAACGGCCTTTGTACTTCATTTTGATTTCGTACTCGTAGCCGTTAATGATGGCTTCACGGGCCGTGACTGAGATTTTTTTCCAGGGGATTTCGAGTGAGAAAGGCATATCTTTTGCTAGGGCCTCTAGCAATCGAATGAAGTAGTCCGATGATTGTCCGCCCGACCATGGTGCAATGGCGCCATCATTAATCGAAATTGAATCATCGGGGATAATGAGATCTTCATCGACCTCAAGCTTTGTACCAATACCCGAGCACTCAGTGCATGCGCCGAAGGGTGAGTTAAAGGAGAAAGAACGAGGCTCTAGCTCTTCAAAAGATAGGTTGCAGTCGTGGCAAGCTAAATGCTCGCTAAAAGTACGCTCCTTATCGGTCGATTTAGAGTCAACAAAATCCAAGATCACGATTCCAGATGCTAGACGTAGCGCGGTTTCAATTGAATCGGTAAGACGTGTCTTGCTTTCGATCTTTGCAGTTAAGCGATCGACCACGACTTCAATGGTGTGCTTCTCCTGCTTCTTCAATTTCGGCGCATCGCTCAGAGCAATAACCTCACCATCAACACGTGCGCGTGAGTACCCCTGCGTTATAAGTTCGGCAAAGAGATCGGCGAATTCACCTTTACGGGCGCGAACCACTGGTGCTAATACCGCAAACTTTGTAGTCGGCGGCATCATTAATATCTGGTCGACAATCTGCTGCGGCGACTGGCGTGAGACTGGCTTGCCACATGTAGGACAGTGTGGACGTCCAGCTCGTGCAAAGAGTAAGCGCAGATAGTCATAGACCTCAGTGATTGTTCCGACCGTAGATCGAGGGTTTCGGTTAGTAGATTTTTGATCGATAGAGACGGCTGGAGATAGGCCCTCAATGAAATCAACATCGGGCTTATCCATCTGGCCTAAAAACTGGCGGGCATATGCCGAGAGTGATTCGACATAGCGGCGTTGACCTTCGGCAAAGATTGTGTCGAATGCCAGCGATGATTTTCCAGAGCCAGAGAGACCAGTAAAGACGATGAGGGCGTTGCGGGGTAGTTCGATGGAAACATCTTTAAGGTTGTGTTCACGGGCTCCGCGCACAACTAACTTGTCGATACTCACTAAACCCCTGCCTCTTCCATAGAGCGAAGCTCCCGCTTCAAAATCTTTATCTCATCGCGCAGACGGGCAGCTACCTCGAACTGGAGTTCGGTGGCGGCGTATTTCATCTGATCAGTGAGGGAGCCTATCAACGCCATTAAATCCTGTCTCGGTAGAGTAGTCAGAGACTTGGAATAGAGCCCTGGCGAAGTCGCGCTCTTTTGGTTGGCTTTTTTGCTCGTCGCTAACAACTCTTCTGTATCTTCGGATTCGCGATTAATTAAATCAGTAATATCTGCAATCTTTTTGCGTAGAGGCCGAGGGTCGACTCCGCGCTCGAGGTTGTAGGCAACCTGCTTTGCGCGACGACGATTGGTCTCATCAATTGCCTTAGCCATTGAATCGGTGATGTTATCGGCATACATGTGGACCTCGCCCGATACATTTCGAGCCGCACGTCCAATGGTCTGAATCAGCGATGTAGCAGAGCGCAAAAAGCCCTCTTTGTCTGCATCTAAAATCGCAACGAGAGAGACTTCAGGAAGATCCAAACCTTCACGCAGTAAGTTAATTCCGATTAATACATCGTAATCTCCCATACGCAGTTCGCGCAGTAGCTCTACCCTGCGCAACGTGTCGACCTCAGAGTGCAGATATCGAACACGCACACCTTTTTCCTGCATGTACTCCGCTAAATCCTCTGACATTTTCTTAGTTAACGTTGTTACTAACACCCGCTCGTTCTTTTCGGCGCGGATACTAATCTCGTGCAGTAAGTCATCTATCTGCCCCTTGATTGGCTTAATAACAATCTGCGGATCAATCAAGCCAGTTGGGCGAATGACCTGCTCGACAACATCGCCGTTAACTTTAGCCATCTCATACTTACCAGGAGTTGCAGATAAGTAGAGCTTTTGTCCAGTGCGCTCTAAGAACTCTGGAAACTTAAGCGGACGATTATCCAGGGCGCTAGGCAAACGAAATCCATGCTCGACAAGTGTGCGTTTTCTGGAAGCATCGCCCTCGTACATCGCACCGAGTTGCGGCACAGTCACATGGCTTTCATCGATAACAACGAGGAAATCCTCGGGGAAATAATCCAGCAGACAGTTTGGGGCAGAGCCCGTATCGCGTCCATCGAGGTGGCGTGAATAGTTTTCGATTCCGCTACAGAATCCGATCTGCTCCATCATCTCAACATCAAAGGTGGTGCGCATGCGCAGGCGCTGGGCTTCAAGTAACTTGCCCTGCTTTTCGAAGAGATTGAGCTGGATCTGTAGCTCATCTTCAATATCTCCAATAGCACGTTTTATAGTCTCGGGGCCGGCGGCGTAGTGCGTTGCAGGAAAGATATACATCTCACTCTCATCACGAATAATCTCACCCGTGAGTGGATGCAATGTAGAGATCTTCTCGATCTCATCCCCGAACATTTCAATACGAATCGCTAGCTCTTCATACATGGGGATAATTTCAATAGTATCCCCCCGCACCCTAAAGGTTCCTCGCTCGAAGGCAACATCATTGCGTTTGTACTGGACATCTACAAAGCGGCGCAGAAGAGCGTTGCGCTCAATCTCATCGCCCACGCGCAGCGTGACCATACGGTCGATGTACTCCTGTGGGGTGCCAAGACCATAGATACATGAGACTGTTGCAACCACGATTACATCGCGACGGGTAAGTAGTGAGTTTGTCGCTGAGTGGCGCAGGCGCTCTATCTCATCATTAACGCTTGAATCTTTTTCGATGAAGGTATCGGTCTGCGGAACATATGCCTCGGGCTGGTAATAGTCATAGTAAGAAACAAAGTATTCAACGGCATTATTTGGTAATAGCTCGCGAAACTCATTGGCTAACTGCGCCGCCAGAGTCTTATTGGGTGCCAGAACCAATGTTGGTCGCTGTAGTTTTTCAATCAGCCAGGCCGTTGTTGCAGATTTTCCAGTACCGGTGGCACCGAGTAGAACCACATCCTGCTCCCCCGCCTCAAAGCGTCGGGCGATCTCAGCGATGGCTTCAGGCTGATCACCGGCAGGTACATAATCGCCAATAACTTGAAACGGCTCGACTCGTCGCTGTAGATCAGATATCGGGCGCATTGGATAATTCTAGTTAGAAGTAGGAGTTAAACCATCCCAAATATTTTCAACTTTACGCAGTAAATCATCCTCAGTGCCGTTGTTTTCGATGACAAAATCAGCGATGGAGAGCCTCTGCTCGCGTGTGGCCTGAGCTGCGATTCGAGCCTCTATCTCTGAAGGTTGCAATCCCTTAGCGCGCAATCTCGCCGTACGGATATCCAAATCGGCTTCAACTGTAATAATGAGATCGAATCGATCAGCGCCTCGGGTTTCAAAGAGAAGAGGAATTTCATAGACCAAAGTTTGATTCCCAGTAAGGGATGCAACCGCGGCTTCGAATTCGCTGCGCACCCATGGGTGAATAATCGCCTCTAACGTGGCTTTGAGTGCAGGATCCTTAAATATCAACTCACCTAGTGCACGCCTATCGATCTCGCCGTTTTTCAAAATCGAATCACCAAACGTTGCAACGACCTCATCAAAGCCAGTTGACCCCCGCTCAATGGCCGCCCGTGCCAATTGATCGGCATCGATCACTAAAGCACCAAAATCTGCGAAGTATTCGGCCGCTAGTGATTTTCCACTTCCTATTCCGCCAGTTAAGCCGATAACGCGCATACTGTAAGGATAGCGCCAACTAACTTCGAATTTTCAAAGGAGCCCAATGAAGATGTGATCGGTAGCCTTTAACCTCACTTACTTGTAATGGGCTTGCTCGTTGAAAAATGAAAAAGGCCCAGCGCTTATGCCGGGCCTATTTCTAGGATCTTTATTCTGCGGCGACTGCCTCTGCGACCGTTTCGACAATTGCCTCTTTAGTAGCTTCTGGAGCAGCTGCAGCATCAGCGGCCTTTGCTTCGGCCTTCTGTTTCTTATGTGCCATAAAGCGCTCTTGAGCTTGAGCGTATTGACGCTCCCACTCTTCGCGCTTTATCTCATGTCCTGGCCTCCACTCTTGAGTCTCTGAATCGAAACCTTCTGGGTAGATGAAGTTTCCTTCTGCGTCATAACGCGCAGCCATTCCATACTGTGTTGGATCAAATGCTTCGATTTCGATCTCATGTCCTTCATTGGCCTGCTTTAATGAAAGAGAGATACGACGACGCTCTAGATCGATATCGATAATCTTTACGAAGAGCTCGTCATCGACTGCAACGACCTGCTCTGGAATCTCAACATGGCGCTCGGCTAACTCTGAGATGTGAACAAGGCCTTCAATGCCCTCGTGTACACGGATAAATGCTCCGAAGGGAACAAGCTTTGTTACCACACCCGGAACAACCTGATTGATTGTATGTGTGCGAGCAAATGCCTGCCATGGATCTTCTTGAGTTGCCTTCAGTGAGAGTGATACTCGCTCGCGCTCGAAATCAACTTCGAGAACCTCGACGGTAACTTCGTCGCCAACTTCGACAACTTCACCTGGATGATCGATGTGCTTCCATGAGAGCTCTGAGACGTGAACGAGACCGTCAACGCCACCAAGATCTACGAATGCACCGAAGTTGACGATAGATGAGACAACACCTGTGCGTACCTGGCCTTTTTGTAGCTGGTGAAGGAATGTTGTACGTGACTCAGACTGTGTCTGTTCAAGGAATGCACGGCGTGAAAGAACCACGTTGTTGCGGTTCTTATCGAGCTCGATGATGCGGGCTTCAACCTGCTTGCCAATGTATGGCGTTAGATCGCGAACACGACGCATTTCAACAAGGGATGCTGGCAAGAAGCCGCGGAGTCCGATGTCGACGATAAGCCCACCCTTAACAACTTCAATAACTGTTCCGATAACGACTTCGTCGCGCTCTTTCTTGCCTTCAATGTCTCCCCATGCGCGTTCGTACTGTGCGCGCTTCTTGGAGAGAATTAAGCGACCTTCTTTATCTTCCTTCTGAAGAACGAGAGCCTCGATGCTTTCTCCGACCTTAACAATCTCATTTGGGTCTACATCATGGCGAATTGAAAGCTCGCGTGCAGGAATTACGCCTTCAGTTTTGTATCCGATGTCAACGAGAACTTCTTCGCGACCAACTTGAACGATTGTTCCGATGACGAGATCTCCGTCATTAAAATTTCTAATTGTTCCTTCGATTGCTGCTAAAAAGTCAGCGGCTGATCCAATGTCATTTACTGCAATTACTGGTGGTGTTGTAGACAAGTGTGCTCCGTAGGGATAGATGAGTAGTAGTTTCCACTTTCGTGGCTGGAGGACAAGGCTACGGTTTGCGCCTACATAAGGGCAAATCCGCTCATTTTCCTAGGCTCAATCATTAGACTTGCATCCATCATGAATCGTTATCGCGCATTATTTGCACTGCCCAACGTCTGGGTATTGGTACTGGCGGCATTTCCCGCCCGCGTGGCATATGGAATGGTGGGCCTGGCCCTTTTCTTTAAAACCCAGCAAGAGACGGGCTCCATCGCGCTAGCTGGCCTTGTGATTGGAGCAAATTCACTTGCAGGATCATTCACCGCTGGAATCCGTGGATCGATAATCGATAGGTATGGCCAAAAATGGCCACTACGAATTCTTGTACCGGGTTATGCATCGATGATGATTCTTGTCAATATTTCTCACTCTGCAACTTTTATTCTCATCATGGCGACGATTATGGGGCTTACTGCACCGCCCATTAACTTATCGGTGCGTCCACTTTGGAAAACAATCGTTACGGGCGATTTTCTTCGCACTGCTTATGCCGTAGATACATCGGTAATGAATACCGCAGGTGTCATCGGTCCAGTTATCGCAACATCTCTTGCTCTCTCATCTCATCCTGGTAGTGCCCTCATTACCGCCGCTGCCCTTATGAGTATCGGGGGCGGTGCATTAGCCCTTGCTGCGGTTTCTAGAGATTGGAAGCCGGAGAAGAAAGAGAAAGATGCGCAATCTCTGTGGCGCAATCCCGCCCTTCGCTTGATGATGCTTGAGGGTTCATTTATCGGTTTTGGTTGGGGACTCTTCGATGTAGCAGTTCCTGCTTTTGCAACCATTGAAAAGGTACAGCACCGTACTGCGTGGGTCTTTGCTGCAATGGGAATCTCAAGCATTATCGGTGGACTAATTGCAGGTCTTATCTCTAAACGAACATCATCTCTTGCTGCACTTCGAAAGACATACTTCATCTGGTTTTTAGTATCAATTCCGATGGTATTTACATATCCAGGTTGGTCGATGGCAATTGCCGGTGCTTTCTTAGGCTTTGTAGGTGGAGCGATTCAAGTCTTCTACTGGGAGGTCATGGAGGCCGTACGCCCCAAAGGCTCGGCCGTTTCTTACATGGCCTGGCTATGGACAGTTGAAGGAAGTGTGATGTCACTTGGAGCTGCAGCCGGAGGCGTGATCTCTGAATCGATATCACCACAGTTCTGCTTGCTGTTAACGGCGATCTCGATTGGCTTTGGAAATATTGTATTAACAGTTGGTAAGAAGCGTTTAATCGCGGCCAATCGAATTCCAACCGATGAAGAGGAGCTTAATGCGCGGCTTCATGCCACGTCAGACCCAGACCTGCACTGACATCTAGAGGTGCTTTCAGCGGAAATGCCGCACCCATCTCGCGCTTAACAAGGGTTGTAATTGCATCTTCCTCACCCTTTACCACTTCAATAATCAACTCATCATGTATCTGTAATAAAAGGCGTGATTGCAGCTTTTCTTTCTCAATAGCACTCTGCACCTTGAGCATAGCTAACTTAATAATGTCGGCCGCTGATCCTTGAATCGGAGCATTGAGCGCCATTCGCTCTGCAACTTCGCGGCGTTGACGGTTATCACTCATTAAATCCGGTAAGTAGCGACGACGACCCATGATCGTTTCGGTATATCCAACTTTGCGTGCATTCTCAACCACCGTCTTGAGATAGTCGCGAATTCCACCAAAGCGTTGGAAATATGTATCCATTAATCCCTGCGCTTCCCCCGGACTAATATCTAACTGTGCCGATAAACCATATGAGGAGAGCCCATAGGCAAGGCCATATGACATCGCCTTAATCTGTCGACGCATCTCTGGATCTACATCATGAGCCTTAACACCAAAGATAACCGCTGCGATCGTGGCATGTAGATCTTCGCCAGATTCAAAGGCGGCCAATAACTTTGCATCATTTGATAAGTGGGCCATGATGCGCATTTCAATCTGACTGTAATCAGCGGTTAGTAAGCCCACATATCCCTTGCCAGCGACAAAGGCATTTCTAATAGTGCGACCCTCCTCAGTACGCACGGGAATATTCTGTAGATTGGGGCCTATAGATGAGAGTCGACCAGTTGACGTTACGGTCTGACCAAAGTGGGTATGGATGCGTCCATCTGAGGCAATTTCAGAGATTAAGCCCTCAATAGTCGTTGCAAGCTTCTTGGTCTCGCGTATGCGCAGAAGATGTGAGAGTAGCGGGTGACCAGTTTTTTGATGGAGCCAGTCAAGGCTTTCGGCATCGGTTGTGTAGCCAGTCTTAATCTTTTTAGTCTTTGGCAGTTGCAGCTCGTCGAAGAGTACAACTTGAAGTTCTTTGGGAGAGGCGACATTGAACTCATGTCCTACCGATTCATGAGCCAACCGTGTCTCTCGCTCTACTTCACTGTTAAAGAATTCATAGAGTTTCTCGAGCTCCTTGCGATTAACGGCGATACCGATTTTCTCCATCTGCGCCAAAAGTGCGGCGATAGGAAGCTCCATCCTGTTTAAGAGGTCAAAGAGATTGCGCTGCTTTAACTCGCCTGTAAGTGAATCTCGCAGAGAAAATAGAGCACGGGCCGAAGTGAGTAACTCCTGCTCGGGGGTGGAAATATTGATCGCCGAACCATCTCCCCAACGCTCCTGTAAATCACTGAGCTCCTGAGAACGCACACCTGGGTTGATTAAATACGCTGCGATTGCAGTATCAAAGTCAACACCTGATAAAGGGGTAACACGTGCCAGAGATTTGGCATCATGAGCGATCTTCTTAATACTGGGATCAGTTGCCCAATTCCCCATCGTCGATGCGTGAACTAAGAAAATATCATCGGGAGAAAGGGCAACTGCGTATCGATGCAGCTTTTCTTCAACAAGAGAGTAGGTAACTGCGATAGCACCCTTATGTCCAACGATCTTTGCATCGGCCTCTGCGCAGGTCAGTACGCCCTCTGCCATCTCTTCGGCAAAAAGTACAAACTCGAGTTCGGTACTTTTTGGTGCGCTGCCCTTGATGAGAATTGGTTTCAGACGATCTTTAAGAGTTTTAAACTCTAGTACATCAAATAGTGGGTTGGTTTTGTTCTCATCAACTCCATGCCACGCCAAGTCATCTATCGAAAGCTTGATGGGTACATTGGAATCTAATTGAGTTAACTCGCTGTTGAGAATCACGCTGTCGATCGAATCGCGCAGAGACTGACCGACCTTGCCCGCTAACTTATCGGCGTTGGCTATCAATTCTTTGAGGGATCCATATTCGAGAATCCATTTTGCTG
>SHVG01000011.1 GCA_009691145.1 Candidatus Planktophila sp.
GGAGTAATCATCGAGCACGGCTTTCTGGTTGTAGATAAAGAGCCAGGAATGACAAGTCACGACGTGGTTGCAATTGCACGTCGCGCACTCGGTACGCGCAAAGTTGGTCACGCTGGCACGTTAGATCCGATGGCTACTGGAGTTTTGGTGCTTGGCTTCAATAACGGCACGCGATTGCTGCAGTACATAACCGATGGCGATAAGACGTATCAAGCCAGCGTTGTTTTAGGCGCTGCAACTATCACCGATGATGCCGCGGGCGAAGTTATCTCTCGCGCCGACGTTAGCGGCATTACAGATGCACAGATTGAAGCTGAGCTATCCAAGATGCGTGGTGCGATTATGCAGCGACCAAGTTCGGTTTCGGCGATTAAGGTCGATGGCGA
The DNA here is from genome assembly GCA_009691145.1 of Candidatus Planktophila sp. Classification (GTDB taxonomy): domain Bacteria; phylum Actinomycetota; class Actinomycetes; order Nanopelagicales; family Nanopelagicaceae; genus Planktophila. The sequence goes on from SHVG01000011.1 coordinate 387, forward strand.
ACGTGCCTACGACCGTGTGCGCGCTGGAGAAGTAGTCGAACTCGCGCCCAGAGCGGTGAGAGTTACTCAGCTCGATATTCTCACTATTCGTCACTGTGAATCCACGATAGAGATCGATATCGAAGTTACATGTTCGGCCGGTACTTTCATCCGCGCAATTGCGCGTGATTGCGGCAACGCACTTGGTGTTGGTGGGCATCTATCCTGCCTGCGCCGTAGCCGAGTTGCAGGTTTTGGATTAGATGCGGCGATCTCATTGGCAGCGTTAAAAAGCGGTGAGTTCACGGTGCTGGCCTTGGCCGATGTCGCCCGCACAGTATTTACAGCCCGTGAAATCGCATTAGATGAAGGCCTTGAACTCTCATTCGGTCGTCCAATTGCCAGTAATCCCACCGATGAGATTTATGCCGCCATGAGCAGCGACAATCAATTAATCGCACTTCTTGCCAATAAAGATGGCTTTGCCAAACCTATCGCCGTGTTCGCTGCGGCAAACTAACTAGGGGATAATAAGGCCATGAGTGTTGTAGTCATCGGGGTATTTGATGGAGTCCATAAGGGGCACCAAGATATACTCAACCGCGCCAAGGCGATGGCAGGTGATGAAAAGATTATTGCGCTGACCTTTGACCCGCATCCCGTGAGTGTGTTTGCACCAGATCGCGCGCCAACGTTATTGACGATTCTCACCGATCGCATCGAGCTATTAAAGATTCACAACGCCGATCAAGTAGAGGTCATACGATTTACACCAGAGTTTGCCGCGATGAGCCCAGATGATTTTGTTAACAAGATTCTGGTGCAGCAGTTAGGTGCAACTACCGTCGTTGTCGGAAAAAACTTTACCTATGGTCATAAGGCCGCTGGCACGGTTGAAACCCTTAAGGCTCATACCGAGTTCGAAACGATAGTTTTGGATTTAGCTCCAACCGATGGCGAGGCCGTCTCATCGACCCGCATTAGAAAACTCATCATCGAAGGCAACGTTGAAAAAGCCCGCGAACTATTAACGCGCCCGCATCGCTTGGATGGAATCGTTGTGCATGGCGAAAAACGTGGACATGAGATTGGATATCCCACTGCAAATCTCGGTGACCTTGAGAACCAAAGCATTCCAGCCGATGGTGTCTATGCCGGTTGGTTAACGGTTGGAATCGATCGTTGGCCCGCTGCGATTTCGATCGGCACTAATCCAACATTTGCAGGAAAACGTGGCCGCCAAGTTGAGGCCTATGCACTCGATCAAGTGGGGCTCGATCTCTATACAAAGGCGGCGACAATCGAGTTCGGATGGCGGCTTCGAGATACTTTGGCATTTGATGGCCTTGCGCCGCTGCTTGTGCAGATGGCCAAGGACTGCGCGAAGGCCCGCGAATTAACCGAGCTTTAAGCCTCGATTTCACGTATCCGTAAGGCCACTGGTAGCCTAGGCATCCAACGAGAAAGCGAATTTCCGTGAGGTACACCGGAAACCCCCGTGATCATCAGAAAAATAGGAGCACTACTTACATGGCACTAAAACCAGAGGCAACAGCAGCAATCGTCGCAGAGTACGGATCGACTCCTACTGATACGGGAAGTCCTGAAACCCAGGTCGCTTTGCTATCCAAGCGCATTGAAGAGATCACTACACACCTAAAGACCAACCCACATGACCACCACAACCGTCGTGGCCTTTTGTTACTAGTTGGACGTCGTCGTCGAATTCTTCAGTATCTCGCAAAGACAGATATCAATCGCTATCGTGCGATTATCGAAAAGCTCGGTATTCGCCGCTAAATAAGAAAATACCTACCCACCGACAGGATCAATGGTCCTCGGTAGTGGTTTCCGCAAGAGCCTAATAAATCAAGGCGTGCGTGAACTTCGATCGGAGATTCATTGTTAGTTCTCGGTGTGGTAGCCCGAAATCGAGATAGCTGTTTTCAGCGCTCTCAACACTAACTAGAGGAGGACCCATGGAGGGTCAAGAGGTTCAATCAGCCGTTGCAGTAATTGATAACGGAAAGTTCGGAAAACGAGAGATTCGTTTTGAAACAGGACGCTTAGCGCGTCAAGCAGCAGGAGCTGCAGCGGTATTTCTAGATGATCAGACAATGATCTTCTCAGCAACTACTGCATCAAAGACACCAAAGGATCAATTCGATTTCTTTCCTTTAACAGTAGATGTTGAAGAGAAGATGTATGCAGTTGGTCGTATTCCAGGATCGTTCTTTCGTCGTGAAGGCCGTCCATCAGAGGATGCGATTCTTACCTGCCGCTTAATCGATCGTCCGCTGCGTCCATCATTTGTTAAGGGACTTCGTAATGAAGTTCAGATCGTTGTGACAGTAATGGCACTCGACCCTGACCATATGTATGACGTTATTGCTATAAACGCGGCATCGATGTCGACACAGCTTGCGGGCCTGCCATTTTCTGGTCCAATCGGCGGCGTGCGCGTTGCTTTGATTGATGGACAGTGGGTTGCATTCCCTAACCACTCACAGATTGCTAATGCAGTCTTTGACATGGTTGTTGCAGGACGCGTTGCAGGCGATGACGTTGCGATCATGATGGTTGAGGCAGAGGCCACAACTAAAACGATTGAGCTCATTAAGGGCGGCGCACCAACTCCTAACGAGGAAGTTGTTGCACAAGGCTTAGACGCGGCCAAGCCATTCATCAAGATTCTCTGTGATGCCCAATCTAAACTTGCAAAGGTAGCTGCAAAGCCAACTGCTGAGTTCCCAGTATTTCTTGATTACCAAGATGATGTCTTTGCCGCCGTTGAAAAGGCAGCTGGAGCAGATCTTGCTAAGGCGTTAACTATTTCAGGTAAGCAAGAGCGCGAAACAAAGATCGACGAGATCAGCGCATCAACTAAGGAAACTGTCGGAGCAAAGTTTGAGGGACGCGAAAAGGAAGTCCCAGCGGCTTTCCATTCATTGACCAAGAAGCTAGTTCGTCAGCGCGTATTGCGCGATAAGATCCGTATCGATGGTCGCGGACTTCGTGATATTCGCGCCCTTTCTGCTGAGGTTGAAGTTATTCCTCGCGTTCATGGTTCAGCGATATTTGAACGTGGCGAGACACAGATTCTTGGAATTACAACGCTTAACATGCTCAAGATGGAGCAGCAGTTAGATACGTTGAATCCAGAAAATCACAAGCGTTACATGCACAACTACAACTTTCCACCATATTCAACGGGTGAGACCGGTCGTGTTGGTTCACCTAAGCGCCGCGAAATCGGCCACGGTGCACTTGCTGAGCGTGCCTTGATTCCAGTTCTTCCAACACGCGAAGAGTTCCCTTACGCAATCCGTCAGGTCTCTGAAGCACTTGGTTCAAATGGTTCAACATCAATGGGCTCGGTCTGTGCATCAACGCTAGCGTTGTATAACGCAGGTGTTCCATTGCGCGCACCAGTTGCAGGTATTGCAATGGGTCTTATCTCTGACACTGTCGATGGCAAGGTTGAATACGTTGCCCTTACAGATATTCTTGGAGCAGAAGATGCATTCGGCGATATGGACTTCAAAGTTGCTGGAACAAAGGATTTCGTAACAGCATTACAGCTAGACACTAAGCTCGATGGAATCCCAGCATCAGTTCTGGCCGGTGCACTTCACCAAGCAAAGGAAGCTCGTCTTGCAATCCTTGATGTAATGAATGAAGCAATCGATGGCCCAGATGAGATGAGCCCATTTGCTCCACGTATTATCTCCATCAAGATTCCAGTTGATCAGATCGGTGCAGTCATCGGGCCTAAGGGCAAGATCATTAACCAGATCCAAGATGAGACCGGCGCAGATATCTCTATTGAAGATGATGGAACGATCTATATCGGTGCAGTCGATGGCCCATCGGCCGAGGCTGCTCGTGCACAGATCAACGCCATCGCTAACCCACAGATGCCAGAAGTTGGTGAGCGTTACTTAGGTACGGTCGTCAAGCTTGCAGCCTTTGGAGCCTTCATCTCATTGATGCCAGGTAAAGATGGCCTTCTACATGTATCTCAGATTCGTAAGATGCATGGTGGAAAGCGGATTGAAAACCTGGAAGAGGTCATGAAGGTTGGCGACAAGATTCAAGTTGAAATCGGCGAGATTGATCCAAAGGGCAAGTTGTCTTTGGTTCCAGTTCTTGAAGATGGAACAAATGGCTCAGCCAAATAAATGAGCGTTCGACGTTCAGTTTTACCTAGCGGTCTGCGTATCGTTACTGAAGAGGTTACTTCGGTACGCAGCGCCGCGATTGGTATCTGGGTAAACGTTGGTTCAAGGGATGAAACCCCGGCAGTTGCTGGGGCTTCACACTTTCTCGAGCATCTATTATTTAAGGGAACAACAAGGCGCACTGCGCTAGAGATTTCATCCTCCATCGAATCAGTTGGTGGGGAGATGAATGCCTTTACATCCAAGGAGTACACCTGCTTCTATGCACGTGTAATAGATACTGATTTACCGCTGGCAATTGATGTCATCTCAGATCTGATCACATCCTCGGTTGTCACCGCCCTTGATGTCGATGCTGAGCGCAAAGTTGTCTTAGAAGAGATTGCCATGCTCGATGATGATCCAAGCGATCTAATTCATGATTTATACGCAGAGACATATTATGGGGATACTCAACTAGGTCGCCCAGTTCTTGGAACGATTGACTCAATCAATACCATGTCACGCACGAGCGTCTTTAATTTTTACAAAAGGCGCTACCTGCCACAGGATTTAGTTGTTGCAGTTGCAGGAAATATTAAGCACAAAAAAGTTGTTGAGATGGTCGAGAAAGCTCTATCTGTCGATGGCTTTCTAGATCTCACTGGAGCGCCAGTAATTCGCCCTAACACGCCAGTGAAAAAGAGCGCGCAGAAATCCGTTGGTTTAATCTCGCGTACAACTGAGCAGGCACATATGTTTTATGGCATGGAGGGCGTTGCCCGTCACGATGATCGCCGCTTTGCAATGGGCATCTTGGCATCGGCATTAGGTGGCGGCATGTCATCGCGTCTGTTCCAGGAGATTCGCGAAAAGCGCGGCCTTGCATACTCGGTTTATGCCTTTGCCCAACAGTTTGCAGGTAGTGGCCAGATAGGTTTTTACGCTGGATGTAAACCAGCTAAGGCGATTGAAGTGCTAGAGATTATCCGTGAAGTTTTAGCCGATGTTGCCAATAATGGAATGTCATACGAGGAGATCGAGCGCGCAAAGGGCGCGGTCCGCGGCTCTTTAGTACTGAGCCAAGAGGATTCGGGTTCGCGCATGAGCCGCATCGGTAAAAATGAGATTGTTTACGGCTACGTGATGGGCTTTGACGATATTTTGAAGGCAGTATCAAAGGTCAATGAGGCAGACATTCGCGAAATTGCTAGCGCCTATCTGACTAAAACGCCTACGCTTGCTCTTGTCGGGCCATTCAAAAGCACCGCTAAGTTTGAGAAGGTATTGAAATGATTAACGTTGCAGTATTAGGAGCAAAGGGGCGCATGGGCGCCGAAGTTGTTAAGGCTGTAGAGGCCGCAGATGGAATCTCCCTTGTTGCCGCCTTAGATCTTGGTGACTCACTTGAACAGCTAAAAGGTTCAGGTGTACATGTAGTCGTGGATTTCACAACGCCCGATAGCGTGATGGCTAATTTAGATTTCCTGATTAATAACGGTATTAACGCCGTTGTCGGAACAACTGGTTTTGATGACATCAAGCTTGGGCGTATTACTCAATTATGTAAAGAAAACCCATCGGTTGGCGTTTTAATCGCCCCTAACTTTGCTATCGGCGCAGTATTAATGATGGAGTTTGCGACAAAGGCTGCGCGATACTTTGAATCGGCCGAAATTATCGAGCTCCATCACCCAGATAAAATTGATGCACCCAGTGGCACAGCAGCTCGCACCGCGCAGCTAATGAGCGATGCGCGCAAGGAGGCAGGTTTACCTGCAATGCCCGATGCCACAACAACGTCGTTAGATGGTGCACGTGGTGCAAAGGTGGGCGATGTCCCAATTCACTCGGTTCGAGCCCGTGGATTAGTGGCCCATCAGGAAGTAATTCTTGGGGGCTTGGGGGAGACCCTGACGATTCGTCATGACTCGTTAGATCGTGCAGGTTTTATGCCAGGAGTTTTGCTGGGCATACGAAACGTTGTTAAACACCCGGGGCTAACTCATGGCCTCGATAAATTCATGTAAGGGATATAGATGTCAAACAAAGAGATAATAATGTATAGCGCCGATTGGTGCGGAGATTGCCGACGTTCCAAGCGTCTCTTGGACGGGCTCAATGTTGCCTATACGCTCATTGATATCGAAGCCGATAGAGCCGCTGCCGATAAAGTAATTGAAATCAATGGTGGCATGCGCTCTATTCCAGTTATCGTTTTCGCTGATGGCACCCACATGACCGAGCCATCAGATATTGATTTGAAGGCAAAACTTACTGCCTTAGGAATTATCTAAAACCAGTGATACATAGCGGCCGAGGTAATAGCAGCCGATAGAACTACAACTGGGAAAGGCGCCTTAAGCAGCAGCGCAATTACTGCCACGCTCACACCGGCGAGGCGATGATCAATCATCAACTTACTTTTTTCCGTGAAAGTTTGTACTGCAACGAGTGCGCTCAGCAATGCAATAGGGATGAGTGCATTGATACGCTGAATCTTTGGGCGCTCTAACCAACGTTGGGGTATTGAGTGTCCTGAATATTTCAGGGCAAATGCGATAACACTTGTACCAATAGTGGCAATCCAAAAGGAGCTCATCGGCGTAGCCCAACTGCGATTGCGATAAATGCTGTTGCGATAATCGGCAGACCTGCAGGCAATATTGGGGTCATTGCTAATGCAAAAACTATAGAAGCAATAGCCAGTGCGCGATCACGGTTATTTTCAAGGCGTGGCCAGACCAAAGCTAAGAAAGCAGCTGGAACGGCCGAATCCAAACCCCAGGCTCGAGTATCGCCCATGGCTTGGGCTCCGAGGGCACCGGCTAAGGTAAATAAGTTCCAAAAAAGGAATACGCCAAAGCCCGTTAACCAGAAGCCATGTCGCATCGCATCGTCGTTCCGTTTTTCTGAACCAAGTGCAACGGCCGTTGATTCATCGATCGTTATCTGCGCAGCGATGATCCGCTTGAAACCCCTTACCTTTAAACGCGGCGCCATAATCACGCCATATAAACCATTGCGCACGCCGAGTAGAGATGCAGTTGCGATTGCACTGATTGCACTGCCACCTGCACCCAGCACGCCGACGACGGCAAATTGGGATGCACCTGAAAATGTCAGAAGCGATAAGAGGCAGCTCTGAAGAACTGAAAAACCATTTGCAACCGAGGCCGCTCCAAAGGCGATGCCATAGGCGCCAACGGTGAGGGAGAGGCTCAGGGAGTCTCGTACTGTGATGGTTTCAACTCTGGACACGCGCACAGTCTGCCGTAGAAATCCAAAGCGACCAAGGCGGGCAAAGATAGGCTCACACAATGGCCGAAGAGATTATTTACCGTGACGATGTAACCGTCGAACTAGTCAAATCCAGTGCAAGTGATGCCGATGTTATCTGGGCCGCCCGCGTTTCAACGGCTGGAGAACAGTCGATGGAGGAAATTGGCGAAGATCCATCTCGCTCTGCCGGCTTAATCAACTACTTAGCACGCGAGCGTCATGGTTCCCCCTTCGAGCACACATCGATGACTTTTTTTGTATCGGCACCAATATTTGTCTTTCGCGAGTTCATGCGCCATCGCATCGCTTCCTATAACGAAGAGAGTGGACGCTACCGCGAATTAAAACCGGTTTTTTATATTCCATCTAAATCTCGCAAGTTATTACAAGTTGGTAAAATCGGCGCATATACATTTGAAGATGGCACGCAAGAACAGTTTGATCTCTCAGTCAGTGCAATGAAAGAGGCATACATCGTTGCCTACGATAGTTATCAAAAGATGCTTGAGGCCGGAATTGCCCGCGAAGTCGCCCGCGTCGTGCTGCCAGTCGCAACATATTCTTCGATGTATGTGAGCATGAATGCGCGCGCTTTAATGAACTTTTTATCTTTGCGCACATTCCGTGAAGGCTCGCACTTTCCTAGCTATCCACAGCGTGAAATTGAGATGGTGGCCGAGAAAATGGAGGCAGAGTTCGCGAAATTAATGCCGCTTACATACGGCGCCTTCGAAAAATCTGGACGCATCGCGCCTTAAAACAGGTAGAGTTAGGCGTATGAGTACGCCAGCGCCCTTTGGTCGCATGTTGACCGCGATGGTCACCCCCTTCAATAAAGATGGAAGCATCGATTGGAATGGCGTCGAAAAAATCGCCGACCACTTAGTTAAAACCGGTCACGATGGAATCGTCGTCAATGGCACGACAGGTGAGGCGCCAACGACTAAATCCTCTGAAAAAGAGGAGATCATTAAAGTTGTAAAGAAAGTTGTTGGATCTAGCATCAAAGTAGTGTCCGGTGCTGGCGATAATGAAACCGATTATTCAATCAATCAAGCTAAGCGAAGCGAGGCTTCAGGTGCCGATGGCATCTTGGTAGTAACTCCGTATTACAACAAGCCCCCACAAGCTGGCATCAAGGCGCACTTTTTAGCGATGGCAAATGCCACGGGCCTACCAATGATGTTGTATGACATTCCTGCTCGCACAGGTGTTGAGATTGAGTCCGACACAATCGTCGAGCTCTTCAAGCATCCATCGATTGTTGCGCTCAAAGACGCCAAAGGAAACGTTGCGGCAACTTCGTGGGTAATCAAACGCTGCGGAATCCCCGTCTACTCTGGTGATGATATTTTGAACTTACCACTGCTATCTGTTGGCGCAGTTGGCTTTGTCTCAGTCTGCGGACATACTGTTGGTAGTGATTTAAAGGCGATGCTGAATGCTTGGTTTGATGGCAACCCTGCTCGCGCATTAGAGATTCATCAAAAACTATTACCTGTATTTACGGGTACCTTCCGCACTCAGGGTGCAATCATGACCAAGGCCGCGCTTACGCTTATGGGTCTGCCCGGCGGCCACACACGTCTTCCATTAGTCGATGCAACCGATGCGCAGATTGCGCAGTTGCGCGAAGATCTTCGCGCCGGTGGCGTTGCAGTATAAATAATGAATCATCCGCATCCAGAGTTAGGCCTACCTCAAAAGTTAGTTAATGGTGGATTGCGCATCGTCGCACTAGGCGGTCTTGCTGAAATCGGTCGCAATATGACTGTCTTTGAAACTAAGGGTAAGTTATTAATCATCGACTGCGGTGTTTTATTTCCCGAAGATACACAGCCAGGCATTGATTTAATCCTGCCTGATTTTTCATATATCCGCGATCGCCTCGATGATGTGGTCGGCTTGGTTCTTACCCACGGGCACGAGGATCACATCGGTGCCGTGCCCTATCTACTGCGCGAGCGTGGGGATATTGCAATCTATGGATCGGCCCTGACTTTGGCGCTGATAACGGCTAAGTTAAAAGAGCATCGCATTACTCCACTCACGCGTGAAGTCCGTGAAGGTGGCCATGAAAATATCGGTCCATTCGAGCTTGAATTTGTTGCAGTTAATCACTCAATCCCTGATGCACTAGCCGTTGTTATCAATAGCGATGCTGGACGTATTTTGCACACGGGTGATTTCAAGATGGATCAACTCCCATTAGATGGACGTATTACAGATCTGCGCACCTTTGCCCGCCTTGGCGAAGAAGGCGTCGATATATTTATGGTTGATTCAACAAATGCCGATGTTCCTGGCTTTACGCCCTCAGAGCGCGAAATTATGCCGGCTCTAAACCGTGTAATCGCATCGACAGAGCGTCGAGTAATCGTTGCATCCTTTTCATCGCATGTGCATCGTGTGCAACAAGTTATCGATATCGCGGCAATACATGGACGCAAAGTTGTCTTTATTGGCCGATCTATGGTTCGTAACATGAAGATCGCACAAGAGATGGGTTATTTAACTATTCCAGTCGGAGTCCTCATCGATGTAAAAGAGCTCGACTCTTTTGATGACAACCTTGTTTTGATCTGCACGGGCTCGCAAGGTGAGCCCATGGCAGCCCTGGCCCGTATGGCAAACGGTGATCACCAGATTCGAGTCGGTGAAGGCGACACTGTTATCTTGGCATCATCATTGATTCCTGGAAATGAAAACTCGGTCTTTAGAATTATTAATGAGTTAACTCGCTTTGGTGCAAAGGTTGTCCATAAGGCCAATGCAATGGTGCATGTATCTGGGCACGCCGCAGCTGGCGAGCTTTTGTACTGCTACAACATTGTTAAACCTAAGTATGTCCTGCCCGTACACGGTGAATGGCGCCACTTAAAGGCAAATGTCGAACTAGCAATACAAGCTGGAATGCCACGCAGTAACGCACTAATAATTGAAAATGGAGTTGTAGTTGATTTAGTCGACCACGAGGCATCTGTCGTAGGAGCGGTGCCTTGCGGATTTGTCTATGTCGATGGCCAGAGTATCGGCGACATTACTGAGTCATCACTTAAAGATCGACGCATCTTGGGCGAAGAGGGATTCATATCTGTCGTTGTCGTAATCGATTCGCAGAGCGGGAAAATCGTTGCAGGCCCAGATATTCATGCACGGGGATTTAACGAAGATATGGCGCTCTTTGATGATGTTAAGTTGAAGATTGAAAAAGCACTAGCTGCTGCTGTCGTTGATGGAATAAATGGAACACATCAGTTGTCGCAGATTGTGCGCAAAACAGTTGGCGGTTGGGTTGGCGGAGAGCATCGCAGAAAGCCAATGATCATCCCAGTTGTTATTGAGGTCTAAGCGCGGCGAGCCTAGCCAGATGAAAATTGCACACCCTTTAAGATTGCCAGTGTGGCTAAGCGAAAGAAATCTCAATCTAAGACCGGGGCAGTAGGTGGCGTACTCGCTCGTGGACTAGCTGCAATCTGGCGCTTTATCGCCAAAGCACTGGGCAGCACCGTTCGCTTTCTAGCCCGTGGCGCCCGTGATTTAGATCCGGCACATCAACGCGATGGCATCGCTTTTCTGATCTTAATCCTCGCCCTCATTGCAACTGCCGGTACATGGTTTCACGCCGACAATATTGTTAGTCGCGCTGTTTCTTCATTTATATATGGCGGCTTTGGTCGTGTTGGTTTCGCCGCACCAGTTGTCCTGATTTACTTCGCCTTTAAATTATTTAGGACTCCCGAAGATAAAAAAGCGATTGGCCGAATCATCGTCGGTACTATCGTTCTGCTTCTATCATCCACGGGCCTTTCACATTTACTCAACGGATCAATCGGTACCGGTGCTACGGCAATGCGAGATGGTGGCGGTTGGATCGGCTACGGCGTCACAACACCACTTGTTGCTGCGATGACATCGGTACTCACTTATCCAGTCCTAGCAACTCTCTTTATCTTTGGTCTCTTGGTTGTTACAGCAACGCCGGTCAGCGATCTCTTTGCCCGCATAGGCATTACATCCAGGTGGCTATGGTCAAAGCGCACCGAACGTCGAATCAAAGAAGAGCCATTTGAAGTTAGCGATACGCCGCCATTTGAATCACCACTTGTCGCGGCCTGGAACGAACCTTCAGCCGAAGAAGTAGAGCTCGATAAAGAGTTCACTGTTCCTATTCCTGTTTCACCAATAGTTCTCCCAATAAATAAGAGGCCCGAGCAGTTATTATTGACCGCAGATTCAACCTATGAGCTTCCTCCCGCCGATTTATTACGAAGTGGCCCAGTGGCCAAAGCCAAGAGCAAGGCCAACGAGTCAGTTGTCGCAGCCCTTACTGAGGTATTTCTGCAGTTTGAAATCGATGCCCAAGTAACTGGTTTTATGCGCGGTCCCACCGTGACGCGCTATGAAGTTGAGCTAGGTAGTGCCGTAAAAGTTGAGCGCATCACGGCCCTTGCTAAAAATATCTCCTACGCCGTTGCAAGCGGAGATGTTCGAATCCTGTCCCCTATCCCAGGAAAATCCGCTGTGGGAATTGAGATTCCAAATGCCGACCGTGAAATTGTTGCCCTGGGCGATGTATTGCGCTCATCGGTTGCAGGTCAAGATCATCACCCAATGTTGGTGGCCCTTGGCAAAGATGTAGAGGGTAATTTTATCTGTGCCAACTTAGCCAAGATGCCTCACCTATTAGTTGCAGGTGCAACGGGTGCAGGTAAATCCTCAATGATTAACGCGATGATTATCTCCATTCTTTCTAGGTCTACACCCGATGATGTGCGCTTGGTATTAATCGATCCTAAGCGCGTAGAGCTAACGGCCTATGATGGTATTCCGCATCTGGTTACACCGATTATTACTAACCCGAAAAAAGCGGCCGATGCGTTGACCTGGGTAATTCGTGAGATGGATCTGCGTTATGAGGATCTCTCTACATTTGGATTTAGGCATATCGATGATTTTAATAAAGCTGTACGCGCTGGAAAGGTTGTTCCTCCTGAGGGCAGTGATCGCACCGTTGAGCCTTACCCATATTTGCTAGTGATTATCGATGAGCTTGCGGATTTAATGATCGTGGCAGCTAAAGAGGTTGAGGAGTCAGTAGTGCGAATCACGCAGTTGGCGCGCTCTGCAGGTATTCACTTAGTCCTTGCCACTCAGCGCCCATCAGTAGATGTAGTTACTGGTTTAATCAAAGCAAATGTGCCGTCCCGCCTGTCATTTGCAACTAGCTCATTGGCCGATAGCCGAGTTATTCTAGATACACCTGGTGCTGAGAAATTAGTGGGCCAAGGGGATGCTCTCTTTATTCCTATGGGGGCTAGCCGTGCCGTTCGTATTCAAGGCGCCTATGTTTCAGAGCGCGAAATAGAGGCCGTCGTCACACATGTTAAGAAACAGTTGAAGCCTAGATATCGCGATGATGTTACCGCACGAACTAATCACCCCAAGATGGTCGATAAAGAGATTGGTGATGATCTAGATATTCTCTGCCAAGCCGTCGAACTAGTTGTTGGAACTCAGTTTGGTTCAACATCCATGTTGCAACGAAAATTACGAATTGGTTTTGCAAAGGCGGGTCGCTTAATGGATCTCATGGAGTCGCGCGGAATCGTTGGTCCATCTGAGGGCTCTAAGGCCCGCACCGTCATGGTTAAGCCCGACGAGCTCGATTCGGTGCTTGAAACTCTTCGCGACTACTAAATCTGAGAGCCCGCGTTCGGGTTGAGCGCGATTTCATCGTAACTTCACTCATCATTCTCACACCAACCCTTTCGCTCGTGCCCTGCTGAGAATATAATCAAATGTTTATCCCCGACATATTTTTTAGGATTGAATTCATGACACTCGGTGCACTGATAGCTAAGGCGCGAAAAGAGGCTGGGCTATCAGTCGAGGACATCGTGGCATCTACGAATCTACGAGCAACACTGATTCACGAAATTGAAAAGAATGATTTCTCTCATTGTGGTGGCCAAACGTACGCACGTGGACATGTGCGAAATATTGCTCACGCGCTGCATGCCGACGAAAAAGAGTTTGTTCGGATTTTCGATGAAGAACAGAGTGAAGCAGGGAGATCGATTCAGAGTCTCTCGGTTGAAAATAATATTTTGCGTCACCCAAGAGGTAAACGAAAAATTTCCTGGAAAGCTTTGCTCGTAATTTCATTTGCTTGTCTGGGTATTGCGGGTTTAATCCAAATACTTATTTCAAATATTTCACCTTCGGGAGTGTCTGCGCTCAACACCAAAGTGTCGGCAACACCAGCTGCTTCATCTTCATCTGCATCGCCTAAACCGTCGGAACAGACAACATTCTCCTCCGGCACAGGCGTGGAAGTAGTAGTTAATGCAGCAAGGGCTAAGAGTTGGCTATTTGTATCCGATGCATCTGGGCGAACACTCTTTAGTGGTCAGTTATTAAGAGGTGAGTCACGAACTTTCACCACCGATACTCGATTAGATCTCAAAATTGGTAATGCCGGGGGAGTCAATCTTCAAGTAAATGGTAAGCAGATCGCGCCAATCGGCGTAGATGGTGCAGTAGTTAGCGTGTCGTATGGAGCCGATTCATAACCCGATACGATTTGCCCAATGAAGCGCAGCGTTGCAGTTATCACTCTAGGGTGCTCACGAAATGAAGTCGACTCCGAGGAGTTAGCTGGCCGCTTGGCCGCCGATGGCTGGACGCTAGTCGATGATGTTGAATCGGCCGAAGTTGCATTAGTGAATACCTGCGGATTCATTGAATCTGCAAAGAAAGATTCAATCGATGCCTTATTAGAGGCTAACTCCTTAAAAGGGCATGGCACAACGCGTGCAGTTGTTGCCGTTGGATGTATGGCCGAGCGCTATGGGCAAGAGTTAGCAAATGCTCTGCCCGAGGCCGATGCGATCTTAGGTTTTGATGACTACAAAGATATCTCTGCGCGCCTTCAATCAATCGTTGCCGGCAATAAACATCTTCCACATATTCCGCGTGATCGTCGAGCGCTACTGCCGATCGCCCCTGCCGATCGCGCCCAAACGCGGGCCAGCGAGGAGTTCACACGCAAACGCTTAGGCACTGCGCCATGGGCACCGCTAAAAATCGCTTCGGGCTGCGATCGTCGCTGCTCGTTCTGTGCAATCCCATATTTTCGTGGTTCATTTGTCTCCCGCCGCCCTCACGAAATCATGGATGAGGCGCGTTGGCTCGTTGCCAATGGTGTGACCGAGCTATTTTTAGTTAGCGAGAACACCACATCCTATGGAAAAGACTTAGGTGACCTGCAGCTTATGGAAAAGATTTTGCCTGAGATTGCTGCAATCGACGGTGTTGAGCGCGTGCGCCTGTCGTATTTACAGCCAGCGGAGATGCGCCCTACTTTGATTCAAGCGATGATTGCAACACCAAAGACCGTGCCTTACTTTGATCTATCTTTTCAGCACACGAGCCCCACTGTTCTGCGCCGCATGCGCCGCTTTGGAGATAACGAGAAGTTCTTACATTTAATTAATCAGATACGTGCCTTATCTCCTGAGGCCGGCATTAGATCTAACTTCATCGTCGGCTTTCCAGGGGAGAGCCAAGGGGACTTCGACGAGTTAGCCAGATTTATTACCCAGGCAAAGTTAGATGCCGTTGGCGTCTTTGGCTACTCTGATGAAGATAATACTGAGGCGTTGAATCTGTCTGAGAAGATCGATCCCGAAGTTATTGCCCAGCGTTTAGAGAGCTTGTCATCGTTGGCCGATGAGATGGTTACAAATCGTGCCCAGGCACGTATCGGTGAAAATGTGCGCGTACTTATTGAGGATTCTGAGCTACAGGAAGGCCGAGCAGGCCATCAAGGCCCAGAAGTCGATGGCTCAACTACTTTTATCGGCACGGATTTTAAAATCGGGCAGTATGTTGATGCAGTGGTGATTGATTCTATGGGCGCAGATTTGGTAGCCAAGCCGCTATGAAGCTCCCGGGTTTTATAACTCCCAATTTTATTACCGTTGCACGTCTAGTTTTTGTGCCAGTTGGTGTCTATACATTATTTAAAAATGGCGGGGATGATTCAACGTGGCAGTACATCTCCTGGGTCGTATTTTTCCTTCTCGGAATGTCAGATATTCTTGATGGAAACTTAGCGCGCAGCCGAAACACAATTACCGAGTTTGGAAAATTTCTAGATCCAGTGGCTGATAAAGTCATGATTGCAGCTGCAATGATTTCTCTATCGATCTTAGATCGCCTACCTTGGTGGATTACGATAGTAATTTTGCTGCGAGAAGTCGGAATAACTATCTTTCGCCTGGCCATCATCAAGGGCGGTGTGATTGCCGCCAATAAAGGCGGCAAGATTAAGTCGACCTTCCAAAACTTCGGTGTCGGCTTTTATATTCTGCCCCTAGGCACGAACCTGTACTGGTTTCGCGATGGCTTTATGGCGATCGCCATTATTCTCACTATCGCAACCGGCATTTACTATGTACAGTCGGCATTCAAACAAGGTAAGTAGGCATACATGGCGCTCTCAAATGAGATCATCGAACTGGCAACAGAGATCGTTGATACGTTGCGCCAGCGCAATGAAACCCTGAGCACTGCCGAATCACTTACTGCCGGCGCCGTTAGTTCGGCCATTGTCACAATCACTGGTGCATCTGATGTCTTTGTAGGTGCAATCACGGCCTATCGCGATGAAATTAAGATTTCGCATTTATATGTCGACCCAGCGGTAATCGCCGAGCACTCATCGATTAGCGAACAATGTGCCGTTGAAATGGCCAAGGGTGCGATCAAATCCTTTGGCACGACATGGGCTATTAGTACAACCGGTGTGGCTGGACCCAACCCACTAAATGCTCATCCAGCCGGTGCGGTCTGGGTAGCTATTGAGGGGCCAGTATCTGCAACTATCGAACTTTCACTATCTGGTGAGCGTGAATCTGTACGAAACGCCGCTACCGCCAGCGCGATCGCGACATTTGCGCGTATCCTTAGACATCGAAGTTAAGGAGGCCATGGCAATGGTTCTAGTCCGTGAAGCAGTGGGTCTTACCCTTCGCGCTGAGCGCACATCCCAGGGACGCACCCTGCGCGATGTAGCACGTGCTGCCCGAGTATCCCTTGGCTACCTATCCGAGGTTGAGCGCGGACAGAAAGAGGCATCCTCTGAGCTTCTCAATGCAATCTGCGCAGCCCTTGGCCTGCAACTCTCAGGTGTATTTAGCGATGTTTCAATTGAGCTAGCAAGCCACGAGAGCGTAACTCTTTCCGTCGTCGATGCCGCTTAATAAGTACGCACCGCAAGCAAGCACGCACCGCCGCACACAGAGTGCAATTCTCACTGGCACAAAAAACCTTATTGCAACCGTAGGTCTTGCCAAGATGTCCATGATAGAGATTGCAGATACATCTGAAGTCTCTCGTGCCACTTTATACAACCACTATCGCGATAAAGACAGTGTCATCGCCGCCCTGTGCCAATCCGAGTTCGCACGTCTGATTGCAATTGCACAGAGTGCGCCTAACGCCACCGATGCCTTAGAACTTCTCTCGATACAGATTTCAACCGATGCCGCCCTTTCCCATATGCGCAGCCATGATCCTGCGCCATTAACCTTGGCTCTTGCTGCAACCGATCACCCGTTATGGGGCGATCTTTGTGATGGGCTCGCCGTTATTACGGGTAGCCAACTCCTTGCAGATTTAGCGCTGCGTTGGTTAGTTGGACAGGTACTTAATCCCTTAACGCCCGGGGATTCACGGCTGCAGGCAGAGCTACTTATCTCCCGTGCGCATATCTGATTTACGTGAGCGCTTAACGCTCTCATTCGGTGCGGGCTCAGACTTTCCGGTAGATATTGCGATCTCAGAGCTCGGAAGCAAAACAGTTAATGAGGCTTTAGCTGTCGGTCTTGAGGCAGATGAGATTTGGAAGGCAGTATGCAAAGCTCATCCTAAAGAGACTGCAAAATATAAGTACTGATTATGAAACTTGCCACAACGCTGACCCAAACAAATACAGCGCATCCACCGTTAGTTTTAATTCATGGCCTGGGATCGGCGGCCACGGCATTTAAACCAATTATTGCCGAGCTCACACAATCCTTTCGCGTTATCACCGTTGACCTACCTGGACACGGGCAGAGTGCTTATACAAAAGGTCAAGCATTGGCGCCACAGGCATTAGGTAGCGCCATCTTTGAGGCCGTTAGAGGCGAGTATGGAGTCGAAAAGTTCCACGTTGTCGGCAACTCATTAGGCGGTTGGATAGCACTTGAAATGGCAGCGGCCCTACCCGATCGCATTATGAGTCTTACGGGATTAGCACCTGCCGGTCTCTGGCTCAAGCCAGCGGCAAAGCGCGAACTACGAGAGGCTAGGTCTTTTTACCTAGTACGCCTGTTGAAGCCAGTTATTCGCGGTGGCCTTAACTCAAAGCTCCTGCGATGGATCGGCTTTGCAACTGTGAGTCCTAAGTGGCAAGAGCTCAGTTATGAAACTACGTATGATGCTGCCTATGCATTGCTCAACTGCCCTGGCTATTTTCCAGCCTGGGATGGAATGTTAACTCGCCGCTTTGATAGAGCAGTGCCAATACGTGTTCCTATCACTATTGTCTTTGGCGATAGCGATAATACTCTGCCATATCCAATTTCACAGGAGCGCTCGCTAGCCCCCGCGCACAGTAAGTGGTTAGTAATTGATAATTGTGGCCACGCACCTATGTGGGATCACCCCGATTTAATAGTGAAAATTATTAATCAAACCGCTAACAGATAACCTCTAGTGTCCAGGGCTCATTTTCGCCCGCCGGTATGAGGTGGCATTCTAATACGGATGAAACAATTATCTGCAGTTCGCGTGGATTCGTAGGAATTGTTGGGCTCTCTAGCAACAGGCGCCTGAGCTCTCCTCTACTCTTCTTTGACATATGAGTGATAACTTTTTTCACACCATCAACTAGTGTGAAGACCTTGATCTCAACGCAGTTGTGATGTGGTGGGGCCCAGACGCCCTTATACGTCGATGATCTGCAATCGATTATCAAATCGGTTTTAATTGCAGACAAGTGCGCGCTGACGCCTTCGCGCATCGCGGCCCTGTTGATCTCTTGCTTGTATGGCTCGATTTCATCTAAGGGCCTTACAACCCCGTACTTAGCCGAAATAATCGCAATCATCTGCCCGGCGCGCACCTTGGCCGCCTTATCCAGGCTGGCCCAGGCTAGGGCGCCATAGAGAACGCCCAGGCTCTGAACGCCTCTGCGACACGCTCAAACTTGTCAGTGGCCCCTGCTACCTTTCGAACAGGTGTTCGGTTATCCTTATGCCGTACAACCAGAGCGGTTCCATCTTCCGCGCTCACTTTGCCCACACCCTATGTGGCAAGGCCTGAGCTCCGTCGGTGGGTCTCCGTACCTTCTGGGCCAGACCCAAACGTCTTACGAGACGTTCTATCGAAAGGAATGAAGTGGCTACTGAAAAAAGTAATAGAGATAGCTCTAATGAAAAACCGACCAGCGAACGCCAAAAGGCGCTCGACACAGCCCTAGCCCAGATCGAACGTCAATTTGGAAAAGGCTCAGTAATGAAGATGTCTGATCGCGCCAACCAGATAGTTGAAGTAATTCCTACTGGCTCAATCGCACTCGACATCGCACTTGGTATCGGTGGATTACCGCGTGGTCGAATCGTAGAGATCTATGGACCAGAGTCCTCTGGTAAGACAACGCTCGCCTTGCATGCAATCGCTAATGCACAAAAGGCCGGCGGAATCTGTGCCTTCATCGATGCAGAGCATGCCTTCGATGCAGAGTATGCAAAGAGGCTCGGCGTTGATATCGATGCGCTCCTTGTTTCCCAGCCCGACACTGGCGAACAGGCACTCGAGATTATGGACATGCTCATCCGCTCTGGTGCACTCGATCTCGTTGTCGTTGACTCAGTTGCCGCCCTTGTTCCACGGGCTGAGATCGAAGGTGAGATGGGTGACTCACACATGGGCTTGCAGGCCCGACTTATGTCACAGGCGCTTCGTAAAATTACCGGCGCACTTCATCAATCAAAGACAACCGCGATCTTTATTAACCAGTTGCGTGAAAAGATCGGTGTCTTCTTCGGATCCCCTGAGACAACTACGGGTGGTAAAGCGTTGAAGTTCTACGCATCGGTTCGCTTAGATATCCGTCGTATTGAAACACTTAAAGATGGACAAGATGCAGTCGGTAACCGCACCCGCGTTAAGGTCGTCAAGAACAAGATGGCGCCACCATTTAAGCAGGCCGAGTTCGACATTATTTACGGCACAGGTATCTCACGTGAGGGCTCACTCATCGATATGGGTGTAGATATCGGAATCGTTAAAAAATCCGGTGCCTGGTATACATACGAGGCCGATCAACTGGGACAGGGCAAGGAGAATGCACGTACCTTCCTTATCGATAACCCAGATCTCTCCAATGAGATCGAGGCCAAGATTCGCGCTCACTTTGTGCCAGTTGAAGTCGATGCCGCATTAATTGCAGCGATCGATGAGGCTGCAGCGGAGGTTGATTTCTAATTAGCCTTGAGTTTGCCAAAGTTGACCAGGAGGCCGACCCTTACTCAATCGCACACACGATTGCTCTCAACGCACTCGTTACGCGGGCCAAGAGTAAGGGTGAGCTCCTAGCTCATCTTAAAAAACGTGGCATTGAAGAAGAGATCGCCAAGGCAACTATCTATCGCCTCCAAGAGGCTGGGCTTATCAATGACGCTGAGTTTGCAAAGGCCTGGACGCAGTCGCGTCACAATTCAAAAAAACTATCTAAGCGAATAATCGCTGGAGAGCTTCGCACCAGGGGAGTCGATCAAAACTCTATCGATGAGGCCTTAGATGAGATCGATGATGAGGATGAGTATCGTATGGCCCTCTCACTTGCGATGAAAAAATACTCAACGATGTCGCGTTTAGAGGCCGATGTTCAGATACGTCGTATTCAATCCTTGTTGCAACGCAAAGGCTTTGGCTTTGGTGTTATAGGCCGGGTTATTCGCGAGTTAGATATTCACTCAAGCGAGCGGCGGTAGCAACAACAGCGGCTGCATGAATGCGGCCAGGCTGGCGACCTAAGCGCTCGATCGGTCCGCTAATACTGACAGCGGCGATTACCTTTCCATTAGGTGCCTTAACCGGGGCAGAGACAGATGTAACACCGGCCTCTCGCTCTCCAACAGATTGCGCCCATCCACGTCTGCGATCGGCGGCTAACTGCGCAGCGGTAAAGCGGGCATTAGTTAAACCGCGATGAATCTTTTCGCTATCTTCCCAGGCTAATAAAATCTGCGCCGCAGATCCTGCAGCCATTGTTAGCGCGCTACCAACCGGAACTGAGTCACGAAGCCCCGATAGACGCTCGGCAACTGCAACACAGATACGTTGATCACCCTGTCGCTTATATAACTGGGCACTTTCTCCCGTTGCATCGCGCAGAGCGGCAAGGGCGGGGCCAGCTGCAGCTAATAAACGATCCTCACCGGCCGCCGATCCTAATTCAGCGCTACGTGCACCGATTGTGAAACGACCAGAGAGATCACGCGAGACTAAGCGGTGAAATTCGAGAGCTACGGCTAAGCGGTGCGCAGTTGGGCGGGCGATTCCAGTTGCCGCAACGAGCTCGGCTAAGGAGTGTGGGCCAGCCTCTAGGGTGCTCAAAATCGCTACGGCTTTATCTAAGACGCCAACTCCGCTATTCTTTCTGACCATAGGGTGATATTAGCATCCCACTATTTGATATGGCAATAGGAAGGGGCAAGGGTCGATGGCTATAACGCTAGCGGAGAAGATTTGGGCCGAGCATGTCGTTCGTGCGGCAAGCGGGGAGCCCGATCTTTTGTATATCGATCTGCATTTAATCCACGAAGTCACTAGCCCACAGGCATTTGACGGCCTGCGCCTTGCACATCGCGCCGTGCGCCGTCCAGAGCTGACAATTGCGACTGAAGATCACAACGTGCCAACACTCAATATTGATAAGCCAATCGCCGATCCCGTTTCAAAGCTGCAGGTAGATACATTGCGTGCTAACTGCACCGAATTCGGTCTGCGTATTCACTCACTAGGCGATAAAGATCAAGGCATTGTGCACGTAGTTGGCCCACAGCTTGGCCTAACACAACCCGGCATGACAATTGTCTGCGGAGATTCACATACATCAACACATGGCGCATTTGGCGCACTCGCCTTTGGAATCGGAACATCAGAGGTTGAGCATGTCTTGGCGACGCAGACTCTGCCCGCTGTGCGCCCTAAGACGATGGCGATCAATGTTGAGGGCAGGTTAAAGCCCGGGGTAACATCCAAGGATATTATCTTGGCAATCATCGCCAAGATTGGCACTGGTGGCGGTCAGGGCTATGTGATCGAATATCGTGGCAGCGCAATCCGTGCCCTATCAATGGAGTCACGGATGACAGTGTGCAACATGTCGATCGAAGCCGGTGCCCGTGCGGGCCTAATCGCACCAGATCAAACAACTTTTGATTATATCTTGGGTAGGCCACATGCTCCCGAAGATTTCGATGGAGCTGTTTCCTATTGGAAAACTTTCTTTACCGACAAGGATGCCACTTTCGATGCTGAGGTGAATTTAAATGCCGATGAGCTAGAGCCATTTGTCACCTGGGGCACAAACCCTGCCCAAGGTGCATCTCTAAACTCCAATGTTCCAAATCCAGCCGATATTGCAGATGAGGAGGCACGCGGGGCCGCCGAGCGCGCACTGGTGTATATGGGGCTAACCGCTGGTACACCCCTTAAAAAGATAGCCATCGACACTGTTTTTCTGGGCTCGTGCACCAATGGCCGAATCGAAGATCTACGAGCAGCAGCCGAAGTTGTTAAGGGCAAGAAGATCGCATCGACGCTTCGCATGTTGGTAGTGCCAGGCTCGGCACGTGTGCGCTTAGAGGCCGAGGCCGAAGGCTTAGATAAGGTATTTATCGATGCTGGCGCCGAGTGGCGAAATGCGGGATGCTCCATGTGTCTTGGAATGAACCCCGATCAATTGGCAGTCGGGGAGCGCGCCGCATCGACATCTAATAGAAACTTTGAGGGCCGCCAAGGCAAGGGTGGGCGCACCCACTTGGTAAGTCCATTAGTAGCCGCTGCTACTGCGCTGCGCGGCACGCTTTCATCACCGGCAGATTTGTAAAGGGGCGAAGTCAGAATGGATAAGTTCATTAACCACACTGGCACTGCAGCTCCACTTCGCCGCAGCAATGTCGATACCGATCAGATTATTCCGGCCGTATATTTAAAGCGCGTCACACGTAGCGGCTTTGAAGATGGTTTATTTGCAGCCTGGCGCAGCGACCCTGAGTTTGTTCTCAATAACGCTGCATACAAATCGGCGACGATTTTAGTTGCCGGCGTTGACTTCGGTACTGGTTCATCACGCGAGCATGCAGTGTGGGCGCTTCAAAACTATGGCTTTAAAGTAGTCATATCTAGCCGCTTTGCCGATATTTTTCGGGGTAACTCCTTAAAGGGCGGGCTGCTTACTGTGATTTTAGATCAGAGCGATGTGGAAGCTATCTGGCTTGCTATCGAGGCCGATCCAACGACCCAGATTAAGGTTGATTTAGAGTCCCGCACGGTTTCTTACAACGGCATCGTGCTCGGATTTGCCATCGATGATTACACCCGCTGGCGTTTAATGGAGGGTCTAGATGACATCGGATTAACCATTAAAAACAGCGATTCCATTGATGCTTTTGAAAAAACGCGCGCCACATATAAGCCTGCAACCCTTCCCATTCGCAGATAAATAGGCGTAAACCACTGCTTTTCCCTATGGGGTGAGCGTGAATTGATAAAACTCTCAACGTTTAATGGAGGGTTTTCTATGCGTAAAACAGTAGTTTTTTGCCAAAAATAAGAAAAATAAATATTGCGACACACCTGCATTAATAGCGCTATCACGCCTTATATGCGCGTAAGTTTATGAACACGTTAAGCGGTTGCTTAACATTTACGCGTAAATAAGGGGATTTCAATGAATAAGGCCCAATTCATTGCGGCGTTGGCTCCACACTTCAACGGCAGCAAGAAGGAAGCAGCACATGCTGTAGATATCGTTTTTGACACAATCGTTCGCAACCTGCACAAGGGTGAAGACGTAATGATCAACGATTTCGGTAAGTTCAAGAAGGTTGATCGCAAGGCACGTATGGGACGTAACCCATTCACCGGCGAGACAATCAAGATCAAGGCTTCAAAGAAGGCTCGCTTCCTGCCTGCAAAGGGCTTGAAGGATGTCATCTCAGGCGCGCGCAAGCTCGGACCTGCACCAAAGCCTGCACCAAAGCCAGTAGCTAAGAAGGCTCCAGCCAAGAAGAAGGTTGCTAAGAAGAAGGTTGCTAAGAAGGCTCCAGCCAAGAAGAAGGTTGCTAAGAAGGCTAAGAAGAAGTAATTCTTTTTAACTCTTTTTTAAGAGACGGGGCTAGCTAACGCTGGCCCCGTTTTCTTATGCCAGGCACTAATATTGAATCTATGAGGGAGTACAAGGTTTCTTATGCTCCACCAACGGGCAAACCCCTTGGCACAAACTTTGCCTTTAAAATCGGTACCACGGTGGCTATTCCGCTACTGAATTTAGTGGGCAAAAAACAGTGGCGCGGGGGAGAGATCATCCCCGCAACTGGCCCCGTCATTGTGGCCAGCAATCACGTTTCATATCTGGATGTTTTATTCCTGACGCACTTTCTCTTTCGCAACGGCCGTGCCCCGCGTTATATTGGTAAAGAGGGCGTCTTTAAAACTCCAATCATTGGGCGAATTATCTTAGCTGCAGGCCAGATTCCAGTTGCCCGTGAAGGCAAAGACGCAGCCAAAGCACTCGAGCATGCGATTAAGGTTCTGCAAGCGGGCCACCTTTTAGGCGTCTATCCAGAAGGCACTCTCACGCGCGACCCTCATGGTTGGCCCATGATTGCCAAGACCGGTCTTGTGCGGCTGGCACTGATGACAAAGACCTCAGTTATTCCTATCGCACAGTGGGGTTCGCAGATCGTCATGCCAACCTATGAGAAGAAGATTAGGTTTTTTCCGCGCACGCCAATAAGGATTCTAGTTGGCGCACCCCTTGATCTATCTCGCTGGTATGGCAAAGAGGCCGACCCAGAGGCACTCATCGAGGCAACTGCCTTTGTGATGCGCGCGATTACTGATTTACTCGAAGAGCTACGCGGAGAAAAACGCCCGGTAGAAATCTTTGATCCACATCTATCCACTCTGCCCCGAACCGGAAACTTTAAAAAGAAGCGATGAGCAAGGTAACCGTCTTTGGCAGCGGGCAGTGGGGGTCCACGATGGCCCAAGTACTCTCTGATGCCGGTAACCACGTCCTGATCTGGGGACGCAATCAAAGCGTTGTTGATGAGATTAACGATAAGCAAACAAATTCGAAGTATCTCGACAACAATGTTTTACCAGCGGGCCTACGTGCAACTAGCGATATCGCCGAGGCCTGTAATTACTCATCTATCTATGTATTGGCCGTACCGGCACAGTCGCTGCGTGAAAACCTGCACTCGTGGAAAGCCTTGGCTGCCCCAAACGCCTTATACATCAGTACTTTAAAGGGCATTGAGGTATCTACGCAGCAGCGCATGTCGCAGATCATCGAAGATGTGATGGCTACCGATAACCTGGCAATAATTACTGGGCCAAATTTGGCCAATGAGTTAATTTTAAGACAGCCCGCCGGCGCAGTTGTTGCCGCTCACACAACAATCGTTGCCGAAAAAGTAGTCAAATTATTTGCCACTCCTTACTACCGCGTCTATACCTCAACGGATATTTTGGGCTGCGAATTTGCAGGTGCGATTAAATCAATCATCGCGCTAGCCGTTGGAATGTCGATAGGAATGGGCTATGGTGAAAATACTCAGGCGATGGTGATTACGCGCGGTTTAAATGAAGTGGCACGCCTGTCGGCCGCCCATGGCGCAGATCCACTCAGCGCTGCAGGCCTGGCAGGCATGGGCGATCTAGTGGCTAGCTGTGGCTCTCCTCTTTCTCGCAACCGCACATTCGGAGAGGTACTGGGGCGCTCAGGATCTATGGCCATAGCCCGCGAACAAGTGGCCAAGACCGTTGAGGGCGTAGCCTCATCCAGTGCAGTTGTCCAGATCGCCCGCAGTGTTGGTATCGAGGTCCCGGTGATTGAGGCCGTTGCCGATGTATGCGCCGGCACAGTGACTCCCATGCAGGCCTTTGATCG
>SHVG01000012.1 GCA_009691145.1 Candidatus Planktophila sp.
ATACCGCGTGCAAGGCGCTCAGGGTTAGTAACAAATAAATCATCGCCAACGATCTGAATACGTGAGCCAAGAACGCTAGTCATCGCGCTCCAGCCGGCCCAGTCCTCTTCATTTAAAGGATCTTCGATTGAGGCGATTGGGTAGGCATCGACTAGAGATGTGTAATAAGCGATCATCTCATCGGAGCTCTTGAGCGCGCCCTCGAACTTATACTTTCCATTCTCATGAAACTCTGTTGCGGCAACGTCCATTGCAAGTGCGATATCGCTGCCTGGCTTAAAGCCTGCGGCGGTGATCGCTTCTAGAATCAGGTCGAGGGCAGCACGGTTGCTATCAAGGTTTGGTGCAAAGCCACCCTCGTCGCCGACGGATGTAGCTAATCCGCGCTTCTTTAAAACAGCCTTTAATGCGTGGTAGATCTCGGCGCCCCATCGCAATGATTCGCGGAAGGTCGGTGCACCGATTGGTGCGATCATGAACTCTTGAATATCAACGTTGGTATCGGCATGTGCGCCGCCGTTGAGAATATTCATCATAGGTACTGGCAGCAGATCGGCCTTTGGCCCACCTAGGTAGCGAAAAAGTGAGAGATCTGCAGATTCGGCAGAGGCTTTAGCAACGGCCAGAGATGCACCAAGGATTGCATTGGCGCCCATACGTGACTTGTTCTTGGTGCCATCGAGCTCGATCATTGCCGAATCGATTAAGCGCTGATCTTGTGCATCCAAGCCAATGATCGCAGGTGCGATCTCATTGTTTAAAAATGCAATCGCCTTTTCAACGCCCTTACCTAAATATCGTGTGCCGCCATCGCGAAGTTCGGCCGCTTCAAATGCACCTGTCGATGCACCGCTTGGAACTGCCGCACGTGCCTGTGTGCCATCTTCTAACTCGATTTCAACTTCGACCGTTGGATTTCCACGGGAGTCGAGAATTTCACGGGCTCCGAGAGCTTCAATAATTGCCATAGCGTTTCTCCTTCGTCACTTAAATCACGTGTGCAGGTGTGAGCTCAACGCTGAAATCGCACAATCTTTAATCTGCTAATCCTACCGCGACTCAGTGGCCGCTATTTGTTGGCTCAATCGCATAGCCTCCTTGCGCAGCGCAGATTCGGCATCGACACCATTGGCATGTGCCCATGCAATCACCGTCAAAAGCGCCTGCCCAACCGCGCTTTCATCGGCGGCCATATCTAGATCAACTGCATCAGCGACAACTACATCGACACCGAATTTAGATGCCCGATATAAAAGCTTTTCAATTAAGGCAAGCGCCGGCTGCGCCATTGCAACTCCATCGAGGGCCGATGTGCGGCCTTTTTCTAGCTTCTTTATCTCTTCCCAGTTGTGTATGACTTCTGCCGAATCCTGTAGCCCAACATCGGCAAAGACATGTGGGTGGCGGCGGATTAACTTATCGGCGATTGATTGCGCTACATCTTCGATAGTAAATGGATCATTGAGATCATCCTGGGCGATTCGGGCGTGAAAATAGACCTGCAGCAAAACATCACCGAGCTCTTCACGCATATCTATGCGGTTACCGCTCTCTACGGCATCGACAAACTCGTACGATTCTTCGAGTAAATACTTCAGTAACGACTCGTGAGTTTGTTCAGCATCCCATGGACAGCCACCGGGCGAGCGAAGCTGGTCCATAACTTCAACAAGGCGCTGAAGTTGTGAACCTTCCATCGACGTAAATTACTTAGTTGCTGGAGTAACTGCAGGGCTTGCAGAGTCAAGTGCAACTACATCGGCAACTGTTGGATCCCACTTGCCGTAACGTGGATTGACAGTGACGCCAAGCTCTTTTGCCTTTGCAACAACGAGCTTCTGAATTTCGACTCCAACTTGTTCGTTGGCAACGCCGCTTGCAACAAGGGCCTGACTAATCTTGTCTGAAATCGTCATGGCTTCGATGTAGATATCTAGATCTTTAGAGGCAACACCTGCACCAACTAGAGCCGATGGAAGACCTTCTGCCCCACCAACTTGTTCGAGAATGCTTGCACGGCGTGTATCGATTTCAGCCTTGGATACGGAGAGTTTTAACTCTTCACCCGTTGCTAGTAAGAGTGCGGTTAATAAGTGAAAGCGAAGTTGTCCGCGGTTGAGCGACTCGCCAGTTTCCAACTGCATCTGTGATGTATCAACACCCACGCGAGCGGCGATAATTGAATCGATGCTTGACTGAACAGTTGCCTGCGTAATCTTTCTATCGCCAAGAGTTGCAGCGGCGCCAACTTGAGAGCAACCAGCAAGTAGAAGCACTGTTGCTACGCTCACTACGGCCAGAATCTTCTTCACTATGAACTCGCTTTCGATGGTTGGCTCAGTTGGTTGACCGCCTCAATGCTCCAGGCCAGAAGAGAAGTATCCACTATTACGGGCGCACTCTCGGACGGATTCCATGAATTGCCGCTCTTTAACGCTACTAATACTGTGCTGGCCGCTGATTTATAGAGCGAGCCTGGATACAAACGTGACAGGCGTAACTGCTTGGACTCAGGCAACGTTAAGGGAGCCAATCGCAGGAACTTTCCCTGGATAACGACCTCGGTCAATTTCGCCGCCTTGGCCCGTGCGCGCAGAGATGCAACACCCAAGAGCGCTACCGCCTCAACTGGAAGCTCGCCGAAGCGATCTAATAGTTCGGCCCGAATTGATTCAACGTCATCACTGTTTTTTACATCGGCTAAGCGACGGTATAAATCAAGACGCAATCGCTCACCAGGTACATACTCACTCGACAAGTGAGCATTGATTGGAAGCTCAACTTTACAGTCGCTGATCTTCTCTTCAGTTTCAATTATTCCCGCCTTATAATCATTAACCGCCTCACCGACCATGCGCATATATAAATCAAAGCCCACGTCAGCGATGTGCCCTGATTGCTCACCACCCAAAAGATTTCCAGCTCCGCGAATCTCAAGATCTTTTAACGCTACTCGCATTCCCGATCCTAAATCAGTGTTGGCTGCAATCGTTGTTAGACGCTCATGCGCGAGCTCGGATAATGGTTGATCGGCGGGATAGAGAAAATATGCATAGGCACGTTCACGCCCACGTCCAACCCGGCCACGTAACTGGTGAAGTTGTGAGAGGCCGAATCTATCTGCACGCTCAACGATTAAAGTATTTGCGTTTTGAATATCTAATCCGCTTTCGACGATAGTTGTGCTGACTAAAACATCGAAGTCACGGTTCCAGAAACCAAGGATTACATCTTCAAGTGCGCCCTCGCTCATCTGGCCATGTGCAACACGTATGCGCGCTTCGGGCACTAGCTCTTGCAGGCGCGATGCGGCTTGATCAATAGTTTCAACGCGGTTATGCAGATAAAAGATCTGACCATCGCGCAGAAGTTCGCGGTGAATCGCTGCGGTAATCTGAGCCTCTTCAGCTGGTCCTACATAGGTCAAGATTGGGTGGCGCTCTTCGGGCGGAGTCGTAATCGTGGACATCTCACGGATCCCAGTCACTGCCATCTCTAACGTACGCGGGATAGGTGTAGCCGATATCGCTAAAACATCTACCGTCGTGCGCATTTTTTTCAACGCCTCTTTTTGCTCGACTCCAAAGCGCTGTTCTTCATCGACAACGACTAAACCTAAATCTTTAAAGACAACATCGTTTGAAAGGACTCTGTGTGTGCCTATAACAACATCGACCGTGCCCTTGAGTAGCCCCTCAAGAACCTCCTTGCTCTCTTTGGCCGTATTAAAGCGCGAAAGTCCTGCCACCTTTAAGGGAAATCCGGCATAGCGCTCGGTAAAGGTCTTTATATGTTGCTGCACAAGCAGCGTCGTTGGAACAAGGACGGCCACCTGCTTGCCATCTTGCACGGCTTTAAAGGCGGCGCGGATTGCGATCTCGGTTTTACCGTAGCCAACATCGCCACAGATGATTCGATCCATCGGGTACGGGCGCTCCATATCAGCCTTAACATCATTGATAGTCGAAAGTTGATCTGGTGTTTCGATATAGGAAAATGAGTCCTCTAATTCACGCTGCCATGGAGTATCTGATGAAAATGCAAAACCAGGCGAACTCGTGCGTGCGGCGTATAAACGAATGAGCTCACCTGCAATCTGGCGCACGGCTTTGCGCGCACGACCCTTTGCCCTTTGCCATTCACCGCTACCGATTCGGTGCACAGTCGGTGCCTCTCCACCAACGTATTTACTGACCTGCTCCAACGCATCGGTGGGAACAAATATTCGATCCTCTGGTTGGCCGCGCTTTGCCGATGCATATTCAATAACTAAATATTCGCGTGTTACGCCCGCGACGCTGCGCTGAACTAGTTCGATATAGCGTCCTATGCCATGCTGTTCGTGGACAACAAAATCACCGGCGCCTAGCTCTAGTGGATCAATAGCGGCCTTTCTCCTTGATGGTAGGCGCTCGCCATCTTTAACGCTCCCCTTGCTTCCAGTGAGATCACGTTCGGTCATGAAAAAGATCTGATCGCTGGCACTCTCAAAACCATGTGCAATGACCGATGTCGTTAAGTGCACACTGCCCTTAGTCGGGCTCGCATGTAGCTTTTCGACGATATGAATCGGTAGATCTGCATTGCGAAAAATACCGGCGTAGCGCTCTAACATTCCATGTCCATGGGTCGCAAAGACAACGCTGAAGTGCCCATCAATGGCTACTCGCAACGCCTCGATAGTGCGCTCAATATCTCCACGCATCGGATCGATTGCTCGGTAATCCAAAAACTCCGTATCCTGCGCCAAGTCACTGCCAAAGGGCGCAAGATTTACCGTGGTAAATCCACAGTTAGCAACCTCTAAGTCGAAGATATCCCATGACATATACGTGCCAGAGCCATCATGAATCGGTGCTACCGCGCCATGTGCTGCATTCGACCATGATGCATTGAGAAACTCTTCGTTGGTTGCAAGTAAATCCCCGGCCCGCGATCTAATTCGTTCGTAATCTATAAATACAACCTGAGTATCACCTGGCATGCGTGCTAAGAGTGTTTGGGTCTCTTTAACCAAAAGTGGTATTAAGGACTCCATGCCTTCAAATGAAATGCCTTCACTAATTTTTTCTAAAAGCTCACTTGCACCGGGCAGGCTTTCTTTAAGCTCTAGCGCGTCGGCGCGAATCGTGGGAGTTATTAAAAACTCACGGCAGGGATAGATTTCAACACTACCAATAACGGGTGCGAATGTTCTTTGGTCGGCGACTTCAAAGTAACTAATATCCTCAATCTCATCACCGAAAAAATCGATACGTATCGGGTGCGCACTTAGTGGTAGGAATACATCGATGATTCCACCGCGAACTGCAAACTCACCACGGCGCTCGACTAAATCTGTCCGTGAGTAAGCAAGGCTTGCTAAATGACGGACCAATACATCCAGAGATTGTTCTCGACCAATCTCTAACTGCATTAAAGGCAATGTGCCAAGATCTCCGATAATGCGATGGATCGCACCACGCACTGGTGTAACGATGATTGGATTAGTGCTCTGTTTTTCTAAGAGCGAATACAGCGTTGCGATTCGCCGTGCCACGGTATCGCTGCGTGGGCTCAGACGCTCATGCGGCAGAGTTTCCCACGCTGGAAACTCCATGACATTGCTATGTAGTTCGCGAAGTTCATTAACGAGATCTTCTGCGCTACGGCTTGAGCTTGTAATGACGAGTAGAGGAGTCTTCTGAGCGCGCGCTGCTAGTAGAAATGGATACATCGCAGATGGCGCCACTATGTGAGATGCATGAGTGGTTGTAGGAAGAGCGCCAATTAATCCGCGCATGACATACCCCCAAACGTCTATAGGCCCCAACTCCCAAAGGGAGGGGGCGTGCATGCTGAGTCTAATTTATTTTGAGCAGACCTTCGCACCTGAGAGGATTGAGCAATGAGAACACAGCCCAGCGCCATTGCAGCAGATGATGCTGGACTGCGCGCCGATGTGCGCCGACTCGGTGATTTACTAGGGCAGACACTTGTGCGCCAAGAGGGTCCAGAGTTTTTAGCCCTTGTTGAACAGGTCCGAGACACCTACTTATCACCTATTCACTTACTGCAGATTAACCTGCTTAAGCGTGTACGCGATGCCCAAGGCACTGCAGATCTGATTGTGCAACGTGCATTGCTGCTAACAATTAACGGCGTGGCCGCGGGCCTTCGAAATACTGGCTGATTCCTAAGTATTGAAGGCGCTCTGAGTTCGCTCGAGGCCCTGTGTTATTAATGATTCAACAACATCTGCCCCGCGCACAATAAACTCGCCTAAATCTTTCCGCTCAATCTTTGAAAATGCTTTAAGGACAAAATCAGCTGGATCTTGTTGGCCCATTGGCCGTCCGATTCCTAAACGCACTCGAAAATAATCGGGTGTTCCAAAGGCCGAAGTCATTGATTTAAGTCCGTTGTGGCCATTGTCGCCACCGGCTAACTTGCTACGGATTGTAGAAAATCCAATGTCGAGCTCGTCATGAAGGGCGATAATGTTATTTGTTTCAACGGAGTAAAAGTTCGCAAGAGCTTTTATCGGTCCGCCGCTTTCATTCATATAGCCCTTGGATTTTGCAAGGATGATTGATTGGGTGTTATCGCCAACGCCTAATTTGTATGCGGCGATCTCAGTGCGGGATTTATGTGATGATAATTTGATACTGTGGCGACGAGCCAGCTCATCTACAACCATCTGCCCTACGTTGTGACGGGTGGCAGCGTATTGATCGCCCGGGTTACCGAGCCCCACTACCAACCACGTCATAACGGTAATCGTAAGGGTTAAGCGTCCTTCTTTTCGGTATCAGCTGCGGGTGCTTCGGCAGTTACATCGACTTCGGCTACTACTGGCGCTACTTCTTCAACGATAGTTGAGCGCTCTGATATGTGAACAACAATCATCTTTACATCTGATTCGAGCTCGACTCCTGCTGGCAGAACTACATCGCCTGCATAGAGTGAAGTACCAGCTAAAAGGCCAGTAATATCGAGTTCTAGGAAGCTAGGGATCGCAGTTGCCTCAACTCGTACTTCGATTGTGGTGTTTACATGCTCAAGAATACCATCGCGATCGTGCTCACCGGTTGCATGGACAGGAACAGAGACGACAACTTTTTCTCCACGGCGAACAAGCACCAAGTCGATGTGCTCAAGGATCTGCTTAAGTGGATGGCGAACAATCGCCTTTGGAAGTGTGAGCTCAGTCTTTCCATCGATAACGATGTCGAGCAAAACGTTGGACTGCTTAAGAGCAACGTCGAGTTCGCGCGCTAGCAGTGTGATGTGCTGTGGCTTCTCGCCGTGACCGTAGATAACGGCAGGAACTAAACCATCGCGACGTGCACGACGTGATGCGCCCTTACCAAATTCGGTACGAACAACACCGTTGATAGTAATCTCTGCCATTTTTTTCCCCTTTAATAATCTTTCATCTGAGTACTTCGGTAACTGCACAAAGTCCCAGCAGGAGAACTAACCCACACCGTCGATTACGGAAGTAAATTCACACCCTCGCCGGAACAGCCCAAAGGTTAGCCTGCGAGGACAAGATTGTGCAAATTGCGCTTATGAGTGGCCGTCAAAGAGGCTTGTAACTGAGCCATCCTCAAAGACTTCACGAATCGCCCGGGCGATGAGCGGTGCGATCGATAGGACTGTGAGCCCCTCAAACTTCTGCTCCTCTGATATCGGAAGCGTATTTGTAATAACAACCTCAGATGCTTTGCAATCGCGCAGCCGCTCAACGGCTGGGCCGGAGAAGACTCCGTGGGTTGCAGCAACGATGACATCCTTGGCGCCAGCTTCAAATAAGGATTCCACTGCCTTTGTAATTGTGCCCGCTGTATCGATCATGTCATCGATTACTACGCATGTCTGACCCTGCACATCACCAACAACACGACCAACAACGGCTTCGTTAGGGACTCGGGGATCGCGTGTCTTATGAATAAAGGCGATTGGGCATCCACCTAAGAGATCTGACCATCGCTCGGCAACGCGTACGCGACCAGAGTCTGGAGAAACGATTGTTAACCGTGTGCGATCTACTTTGCTTCCAACATAGTTAGCAAGCATTGGTAGCGCAAATAAGTGATCTACGGGGCCATCAAAGAAGCCTTGAATCTGGGATGCGTGAAGATCGACAACCATTAAGCGATCAGCACCGGCTGTCTTAAAGAGATCAGCCATTAAGCGTGCAGAGATTGGTTCGCGTCCGCGATGTTTCTTATCTTGCCGTGCATAACCATAAAAGGGTATGACAACTGTGATTCGCTTAGCTGATGCGCGCTTGAGAGCATCAACCATAATAAGTTGTTCCATAATCTGCTTGTTGATCGGTGTAGTGTGGCTTTGTAAAACAAATGCATCGCAGCCTCGGACCGATTCTTCGAAGCGAACAAAGATTTCACCATTCGAAAAGTCATATGCAGATGTTGGAGTTAATTCAACACCGAGTTCAGATGCCACATCATCGGCTAGTTCGGGATATCCGCGTCCTGAAAATAAACGTAGTCGCTTCTCAGAAGATAACCGGATCTCTCCCATGTTTAGCCCTTCTTTTTCCTTGCCTCGGCTGCTTGCGCAGATTTACTGCCAGCACGCTTACGCAGGACCCAATCTATTACATTTCTCTGCTTAGCTCTGCCAACACCAATTGCCCCGGCTGGAACATCCTCAGTTATAACCGATCCTGCGGCCGTATAGGCTCCATCGCCAATAGATACAGGTGCCACGAGTATTGTGTCACTACCGATTCGCACATGATCACCGACCGTTGTGTGATGCTTATCAACGCCGTCGTAGTTCACAAAGATTGTCGCCGCACCGATATTGCTGCCCTCGCCGATAGTTGCATCCCCAACATATGAAAGATGTGGAACTTTTGAGCCAGTACCAACGGTTGAGTTTTTCATCTCGACGAATGCGCCCGCCTTTGCGCTATCGCCAAGGACGGTCCCGCTACGTAGATATGTAAATGGTCCGACAGTTGCAGCTTCACCAATGACAGTATCTGTTGCTATAGATTCAAGAACCGATGCACCCTCTTTAACTACACAGTTTGTCAGAGTCGTACGTGGGCCAATCACGGCGCCAGTTGCAACGGTGGTTAGGCCCAAAATAGCGCTACCTGGATGCACCGTCACATCTTTGGCTAAAGTTGCCGTTGCATCGATCCATGTTGTGGTTGGATCAATAATCGTGACGCCTTCGCGCATCCAATGATCATTGATTCGATCGCGCAGAAGCGCTGCACTTTCAGCTAATTGAACACGATCATTCACGCCTAAGATCTCGGTGAAATCTTCGAGCATAATCGCAGCGATTGATTCGCCAGCGTTTTTTAAGATTCCAATAACATCGGTTAAATAAAGTTCTCCCTGCGAATTTGAATCCGTAATCTGCCCAATCGCACCAGCTAACTTTGCGCCATCAAAGGCATACACACCCGAGTTAATCTCAAAAATAACTCTCTCTGCCTCGCTGGCATCGCGCTCTTCGACGATCCGTAAAAGCTCATCGCTATCATCGCGCACAATGCGGCCATAACCCGTTGGATCAGGGTGCTCTGCAGTCAATACCGATGCTGCGAATTTTCCTGCGCTATGCGCATCTAGAAACGCAGCCAATGATTGACCTGTGAGCATCGGAGTATCACCGGCTAAAACTAAGACCGTGCCGCGCGGGGTATCACCTGCCAGCGCTAGCTGAGTAGCGTGCCCCGTACCGCCACGCTTTTCTTGCAAGACAGTAGTTGCAGATGGTGAAATCTCGGCAATATGTGCTTCAACGCCGATGCGATTGGCACCGACGACAACTCGAATCTGTGCCGGCTTGAGGTGATCAACTGCGGCAAGCACATGTCCGAGTAAGGAACGTCCTGCAACGCTATGTAGAACTTTTGCTTGGCTTGATTTCATCCGTGTTCCGTCACCTGCTGCAAGAACAATCACGGTTTCTACGGCCACGAGTGAAGTCTATCGGAGCCAATTGGCTCCGCCACCAGGTATCGATCCTGGACCCTGGGCTTCAAAGGCCCATGTGCTAGCCACTACACAATGGCGGAACCCGTATTCTCCCTTATAAAGGCTGGTGCTCGTGACCATTAGCGCCGGTAATTAGGTAAGAACTTTCGCCCCTGCAACTGGTCCATATGCGCGTGCAGCGCTTCCGACGACGCCACTTGCCGTTAGCGCCACCGCTAAATCAAGGCCCGCCTCTTCATCGGTTACTAAAAATGCAACGGTTGGACCAGAGCCTGACACTAACGCCCCGAGAGCTCCATACTCTTGACCAACATCTAGAACCAATCGCAGTGCAGGACGCAATGAACATGCAGCTGCCTGCAAATCATTTACTAAATGTTCACCAACTGCCTTTGGATCTGCAGCGAGTAAGGCCTGCATTAACTGTTCATTTGTTTGAGGCTCTGCGATTTCAGACTCTGAACGCAGACGATCGCACTCGTTATATACGGCAGGTGTAGATAAACCAATGCTCGATAAGGCTAATACCCAGTGATACGTACCGCGCGAAAGCGCTGCAGTTAAATCATCGCCGTGGCCAGTACCGATTGCTGTTCCGCCGCTTAACATAAATGGAACATCGGTACCTAACTGTGCAGCGATTTCTGCCATCTCTTCGCGGTTCATTCCGAGTGAGTATAAATAATCGATTGCAACGATAGCGGCAGCGGCATCGGCGCTTCCACCTGCCATGCCACCTGCAACTGGGATTGATTTCTTAATCTCAACATGTGCATCGATCTCCAAGTCGTACTCTTTGGCCATTAAAGCAATCGCTTTCATCGCTAAATTACTATCATCGGCCGGAACCCCATGGATTTGATCACCGGTTATTGAAATGCTTACACCGCTCTTTGGGGGGCCACAAGTTACAGTGACATCGTCAAAGATTGAGATAGCTTGAAAAACGGTAATGAGGTTATGAAAGCCATCGCTCTCGCGTGGGCCAACAGATAGTTGAAGGTTGACCTTGGCCGGTACGCGTACGGTCACACTCTTTACTGGCATGAATTGACCCTATTGCCTTGGCTAGAAATTGTCAGGTGCAACGGCAGCGATGGCACAAAAACTTGACATCTCTAGCGCTTCGCCGCGAAGCGTTGGATCGATACCTGCACGTTGGAGAATCCCTTGCGCTGCAGATGATGAGCCGTAGAGAGAAGAGAGAGCCGAACGCAACATCTTGCGGCGTTGAGCAAATGCACCATCGATAATTGCAAAGGTTTTCTTACGTAGTACTTCATCCCCCGGTGTTGCACGGCGCGTAAAAGATACGAGCTTTGAATCAACATTTGGCGCTGGCCAAAAAACCGATCTCGATACCGAGCCCGCGGCTTTAACCTCGGCCCACCACGCCGCTTTAACCGATGGGATTCCATACTCTTTTGTGCCAGGACTGCCAGCTAAGCGATCTGCAACCTCGGCTTGAACCATAACAACTCCAGTTCGTAGCGTTGGAAATCTCTCTAATAAATGCAGGAGCACAGGTACTGAAACGTTGTAGGGCAGGTTAGCTACTAAAACAGTTGGTTGCAACGGTAATTCCATCACAGCCAATGCATCGCTATTGATAACCATTAAGTTTTCAGGGTGTTCGTAGTGTTGGGCAACGGTGATCGGCAGTTGTGTTGCGAGTCGGTGATCGATTTCAACTGCTACTACCGATGCAGCACTGTGCAGTAAGGCCAAGGTTAATGAACCTAGACCTGGGCCGATTTCTAGGGCGATGTCATCTTTAGTCACACCAGCTATGCGCACAATCTTGGTGCAGATATTTGAATCAATGACAAAGTTCTGTCCTAGAGATTTTGATGGTTTTAAATCTAGCGCCGCTGCAAGTTCGCGAATCTGCGCTGCACCAAGCAAACTCATGATGCGAAGCTTCCAAATATGCGCTCGGCGTTATTACTTAATGCAAAGGCAAGTTCGCCAAGATCGCTATCACGCTCTGTGGCCATTGCCCTAACGATTGTTGCGATCTGCGCAGGAGTATTACCGGCACCCCGGTGTGGCATTGGGGCCAAGAACGGTGAATCGGTTTCAACTAGTAACTGATCGATTGGGGCAAGTTTGACTGCTTCGCGAAGCTCGGGTGCGTTCTTAAAAGTTAATGTGCCGGCAAATGAGAGAATGTAGCCGTGCTTGATACAGGTTTTAGCCATTGCAATATCGCCAGAAAAGCAGTGAAAGATAGTCTTTTCTGGGGCACCAACTTCGAGCAACACCGATAAGACATCGTCATGAGAATCACGATCGTGAATCACTAAAGCTTTATTGGTTTTCTTAGCTAACTCAATATGCCATTTGAAAGACTCTCGTTGGCGAGCGCGTAGCTCTGGCGGAGTTCGAAAATAATCTAATCCTGTTTCTCCAATTGCCCGCACACGTGGGTGTTCGGCTAACTTAGCAATCACCGCCCAGTCGGCCTCCAGGTCAACGACAATTGGTGCCTCGTTTGGGTGCAGAGCAACTGTAGCTAAGACAGATGTGTTCCATTTTTCTGCCGCCGCTACGCACCATTTGGATTGCTCGGCCGAGTATCCAACTTGAACAATACGATCAACGTTAACTGATTTCGCCTCGGTGATAACATCTGCGACCTCTTGTGAATCAGGGGCGGTGTCGGTGATGATCTCCATGTGCACATGCGAATCAACTGTTGCAACGGGTAGAGGCTCTGGCAACGGTGCACGTGGGCGATCGATATCGCGGTTGTGACGATCGGCCATATCTCTTATGCGCTCGTCTCTAAGCGGGGAAATAAAACTGGAGTCTTGGTTATAGCTGCCCCTTGTGGTAACTGACCCCACGTTGCTACATCGCTAATTCTCTGTGCAGATAAATCACCTAACTTCGCCTGTGCACCCAAGCTCTGCCACAAGATTTCACAGGTTGCAGGCATGACTGGATATAGCAAAACGGCAAGCGCACGGAGTGATTCGGCGGTGTTATATAAAACCCCCTCAAGTACGGCTTGATTTTTCGAATCTTTAACCAGAATCCATGGCTCTTTTTCAGTGACATAGCCATTTACTTTCTTACAAAAATCCATAATCGCCAGAATTCCACCTTGAAAATCTAAGGCACAGATTGCAGCATCAGCCTTTGTGACGGCGATGTGCAGCGCTGCCTCTAGATCTGCATCGTGGCTTACGGCGGGTAAGAGCCCTGCACAGTATTTTTCAACCATCGCCGCCGAGCGCGATGCTAAGTTGCCAAAGTCATTTGCGAGCTCAGATGTATAGCGCGCCGACATGTCTTCCCATGAAAATGAGCCATCGCTACCAAATGGAATCGCGCGCAAGAAGTAGTAACGAAATGCATCGACACCGAAGTGATCGGTGATGTCCTTAGGCGCGATTCCAGTTAACTTGCTCTTGCTCATCTTTTCGCCACCAACTAAAAGCCAACCATGTGCAAATACTTTCTTAGGCACATCGAGACCCGCCGCCATTAACATCGCTGGCCAGATAACTGCGTGGAAGCGCAAAATATCTTTACCGACTAAGTGGACATCGGCTGGCCACGTGCTTGCAAATTTTTTGCCACCTTGGCTATCGGGGGCATCGGTTAAACCAACGGCAGTTGCGTAATTTAGAAGCGCATCGAACCAGACGTAGACAACTTGATCGCTATCCCAAGGAACCGGGATTCCCCAATCAAATGTCGAGCGTGAAATTGATAAATCTGAGACTCCACCCTCTAAAAATAAAACAACTTCGTTGCGTGCACTCTCTGGCTGGCATGCATCGGGATTTTTACGATAGTGCTCGAGCAGCTGATCCTTAAAGGCTGAGAGTTTAAAGAACCAGTTATTCTCATTTACTATTTCGATTGGCTTGCTATGAACCGGACAGCATTTTTGGCCATCGATCTCAATGAGATCACCCGGTAACTTAAACTCTTCGCAGCCAACACAGTATGGACCCTCATATTTGCCAGCATAGATATGCCCTGAGTCTTTAAGAGACTGCAAGAATTTTTGTACACGCACTGTATGACGCTCTTCGGTTGTGCGGATGAAATCATCGTTAGCGATATTTAGAGCCGCCCAGTTGGGCTTCCAGGCATCTTTGACTAAGCGATCAACCCAGGCCTGTGGGGCTGTGTTATTTTCCTCGGCGGTGCGCATAACTTTTTGGCCGTGCTCATCGGTTCCGGTGAGAAACCAGACAGACTCACCCTTTTGTCGATGCCAACGAGTGAGAACATCACCGGCAACGGTTGTGTATGCATGCCCAATATGGGGTGCATCGTTGACGTAATAAATCGCCGTCGTTAGATAAAAGGATTTGCTCACGTGCTCATCTTATTCGCATCGACCACCGCGGCATAAACAAGACGCTTTGCAATACCAAACTCTTGCGCTACCGATGCAATCGCGGCCTTTCTATCCATTCCAGCGCCCTCAAACTCGCGCACTCTGGCAACCATTTCATCGGCCGTCATTGCCGCTGAGTCCGTGGATGCACCATCGACTACCAGAGTGATTTCACCGAGAACTTCATTGGTACTTGCCCATGATGAAAGTTCGGCCAATGTGCCGCGGATAGTTTCCTCATAGCGTTTAGTCATTTCGCGACAGATCGCAGCTTTGCGTTGTGCACCAAAAACAGTAACGGCATCACCTAATGAATCCCCTAAGCGATGTGGTGCCTCAAAGAAGACCATCGTGCGCTCTTCGTGGCGAAGTTTTTCAAAACCTGCCAAGCGTGCACCCGACGCGCGGGCAGGAAAGCCCTCAAAGGTAAAGCGATCAGTTGGTAGACCAGATAATGCAACGGCCATTGTTACCGCACTTGGTCCCGGAATAACATTGACTTCGATTCCAAGGTGAATTGCATCTCGCATTAAACGAAACCCTGGATCGCTAATCGTTGGCATTCCGGCATCTGATACAACAAGGACAGTGGCCCCGCTTTGGAGTTCGGCTAATAGTTCGTGGGTACGGTCTTCTTCGTTGCCCTCAAAGAATGAAAGTACTCGGGCCGTGAAAGTAACCTCTATATCTGAACACAAGCGATGAAATCTGCGTGAGTCTTCGGCGGCGATAATCGATGCGCTCTCGATCGCAGCTTTCAGGCGTGCGCTTGCATCCCCGGGGTTTCCGAGCGGAGTCGCTGCCAATATCAGAGCCATAGGTCCATCATCTCAGTAATTTCACCCATGTAAGCGCATACGATTACACACATGCTCGCCGCGATTGCACCTATGGGTATTGCGATTATCTCTTTGGCGCTTCGGTTAATTAATCTATCTACGCCTAAGGGCTATGTATTTGATGAGGTTTATTACGTCGATGGAGCTCGAGATTTTTTAAAGTATGGCGTTGAGGTCACAGGAAGCAAGCCCGAGTTTATAGTCCATCCCCCAGTTGGGAAATGGCTCATAGCAAGTGGAATAAAGATCTTTGGTGACAACGAGTTTGGGTGGAGATTTGCAACTGCAGTTATTGGCGTGGTGCTCATTTTGCTCTTTGCCCGCTTCGTCCACGTTCTCTTTTTCTCACCGTTACTCACTGCCATGGCGGCGGCTCTTATGGCAATGGATGGAATGATGCTCGTCCATTCACGGACCGCGCTCTTAGATTTATCTGTGACTTTCTTTGTACTGCTCGCCGTTTATTTGTGGCACCGTCAACGACATTGGTATGCAGCCATTGCAATTGGATTAGCTTTAGGTACGAAATGGAGCGCACTATATTTCTTAATTTTAATTGCGTTAGTTTCTATCTACAGAGTTTTCACGTCATACTCTGGGCGCAATCTTGTTAAACCTACGCTAATAAAATCTCTGCAGTATGGGCTAATCCCACTTTTGATTTATATCAGCACATGGACTGGTTGGTTTTTAAGTAAGCGTGGTTGGGATCGCCAATGGTCTCCAAATATTCTTGCATCATGGTGGCACTATCACGCAGAGATGTTAGGTTTTCATACAGGGCTCACCGAAAAACACTCGTACCAAGCAAATCCTTGGAGCTGGCTGGTTATGGGCCGGCCTACATCGTTTTTCTACGAATCACCACAAGGGTGTAGCTCAAAGAAGTGTGCGCAAGAGGTTCTAGCTCTCGGTACGCCGATCCTCTGGTGGGTCGGGACCATTGCAATCGCCGTTGTCCTTGGTTTTTTCTTTCGCGCGCTAGCTACAAAGAGATTTGATAGCTCTCTAACTATTGTTGTTCTGGGCATCAGCGCAGGCTATTTACCCTGGTTCTTTTTTCAGCAACGGACAGTCTTTACTTTTTATGCAGTAATTTTTGAGCCATTTATGCTGCTAGCCATTATTTACTGTGCAAAACTACTGCTGGATAGCTCTATGGTCCCTGGAATATCTACAACTATCGTTGCAGGCCTTATGGTGCTTATCTTTCTTAATTTTATCTACTTTGTGCCGCTCTTCACTGGAGAAGTTATTAACTACTCTGATTGGTTAAAACGAATGTGGATGAGTTCGTGGATCTAACTATTCGTTAGAGGCTCGAGATTGATTCAGGCGTTCGACTGCCTCATCTGCAAGTTGTTGATCAAAGATATCATCGCGCGAAGGTGATGCCGCAGCGAGTGCTTCACGCTCAAGGCGCTCTTGATCATCACTCCATGCACCTGGTGTTGTTAAATCAATAACTCGTTTTGGAATAATAGCCTTCGGTGCGCTGACATATGTTGGAACAGGAACATCGGCTGGCTGCCAGGCGTTGCGAACAGTTGCTGTGCCTTGCGGCAAGAGGACTACACCCTTGAGTTCGCGTTCAGATAATGGAATCCAATGCTCTTGTGACTGCTTTGGAGTGACAACTTCGACAAGATTAGTTGCAGATACTCCAGAGGTACGACGGTGCAACTGTTGAATACGGCGATGTTGAATACTCTCGGCAATGGTTTGACGTCGTACATTCGCAATGTATATCAAGATTCCAGTTGCAGGAACTAGTGCATATAAAAATGGCATCGTATTCATAAACCCACCTACAAGTGTTGTTGTTAGTGAAAAAGTTAATACTACAAAAATGATTCGTCTGCGCATTAATAACTGCGCAATCTTTGCTTCGCGATCTAAATCAATGTTATGCAGTCCGCCATTGTTGATGGAGTGCGGTGAAGAGTTAGCAACCACTGTGAGTGCAACTTTGAAGCGCTCAACTGATTTTCCAGAAAACTCATTACGGTCATGGATCCAGCGGGGTACAAAATATGCGACCCACATACCGATGATCGCAATGTATATAAGTCCAGAAGCCATGATGTATAAAGATAAAGGAGAAACGATTACTTTTTGGGGATTTAGGTGCTACTTAATGGAGGGATTTTCCTTCACGAAGCAGATGTGGTCGCGCCAATCTCCATCGATATGCAGGTATTTGGCCCGCTCTCCCTCAAGAACATAGCCTGCCTTATGTGCAACTTTTCGAGAGGCCTCATTTTCGGGGCGCAGATTTATCTCAAGACGATGCAGTGAGAGCGATGTAAATGCGTACTGCGTTAAAAGCTGAACGGCCATTGTTGTATAGCCTTTATTTGCATAGTTACGGTCTATCCAATAACCGATATGCCCACCTCGTAGCGCCCCATAAATTACTCCGCTGAGGGAGATCTGCCCGATCAGATTGTGATCGTGCCAGATTGCAAATGAGAATGAGCGGCCATGGCGGGCCTCCCTATTGAGAGTTCGGACCATGGCAAAGTACGAGGGCAGCCGTTGGAGATCTCCATCTGAGTTAAGCGCCGGGATTGTGGCCTCCCATGGTGCCAGCCATGCGCGATTTTCGGCACGCACTGCATTCCATTGACTGCGATCGCGAAATCTAAGTGGCCGCAGGAATATTGAATCTCCCGAAACTACTATGGGCCAGCGCTGGTTCATGGCTTACTTAAATGTATCTACGTTCAAGAATCACAACTGTAACTTGATCCCCGGCCGATACATGCGTCTCATTTTCACCAACTGCAATAAAGGCCGTCGCATCAGATAGCGTTGAAAACTCCTCTTGCTCACTAAGTGGCATTACTGACTTCGCATCTTCGGCTAGCGTGGCTCGGATGTATGAGCGCATTCCGGGCGCTGATTCAACGGCCTTCTCTAGTTTTGCCTTCACTGATGGGCGGTGAATAGTTGCAGCACCAAGCATTGTTCGAATCATTGGGCGCACGAAGAGTTCGAAGGAGATGTAGGCCGCTATCGGATCTCCTGGAAGTGTTACGACTGGTGTCTTATCTGGGCCGATCTGACCATAGTTATGGCGCCCACTCATTTCAATAGCTATATCCACCGTAGTTATTTCGCCAAGGCGCGAAAGTGTGCGGGTAATAAGATCAAATGAATCATCGTGCCTCTCGCCACTGATGATAATTAAATCTGCTCGCACCAGTTGATCTTCAATCACGCTTTGAAGCTCATCTTCATCATCTGGAATCGAATGAACTCGATATGCAACTGCGCCGACTTCGCGCACTGCAGTTGTTAGTAGCCATGAATTCGTTTCATACTCTTCCTCGCCAGTAAGTGCCACTCCTGGCTCGACAAGGTCTGGACCAGCTGAGAGGACTACAACGCGCGGATGTGGACGGGTAGGCAGATGATCTCGACCAATAGATGCTGCAAGACCAATCTGGGTCGAGCGAATTCGACTGCCTGCGCGCATAACAAGTCGCTCACCTGCGTAGATATCCTCTGAGAGCGTCGCCCCGTGTGCATCTAAAAGCGGCATTTCAAATGAATCGAGCGGCTTACAGATCGCAAGAAGAGAGCTAAGAAAACCATCTACTCGCGTGTGCTCTGTCATAATCACACCATACTTGTTGGGCCGCGCTTTCTTTGGGATTTAGCCCTGCGAATTACTGGGAGATACGAGATGAATCAGAGCACAGTTAAGAAAGAGCTACGCGAGCGGTTGCGCCGTGAGCGGAGCCAAAAATTCATCCCCTCGAATTTCAATATT
The DNA here is from genome assembly GCA_009691145.1 of Candidatus Planktophila sp. GTDB lineage: Bacteria > Actinomycetota > Actinomycetes > Nanopelagicales > Nanopelagicaceae > Planktophila. Next base: position 18,949 of record SHVG01000012.1, read on the forward strand.
ATTTTGAAATCACCGGAAATAGTTGCTGCATCGACGATTGCTTCATATTTTTCATATGGTGTCGAGCCAAGTACTACCGAGATTAATCAGGCACTGCTCAAGGCCGGCAAACGTCTGCTCCTGCCACGGATAAATGGAGAGGTTCTCGAGTGGATCGAGTGGAGCGGTGATGAAAGCCAGTTGAAGGTTACAAAGAATCTCTCTGAGCCAATCGGTGAGGCCGTGAGTAATTTAGATGGTATTGATGTGATGGTTGTACCTGCATTACATATCGATCAACATGGTTATCGCCTTGGACAGGGTGGTGGTTATTACGATCGCGCTCTTGCATATCTTCCAGGATGGAAAATCGGTTTAGTTCATGTAGGCGAACTATCAAGCCAAGATTTACCGCGAGCGCCACATGACATTGCCTTAGATGCCGCAGCTACCCCATCGATTATTGTGCGGTTTGTGCATTAAGAATTTGGCAGATTGCGCGCCATAACAATGCGCTGAATCTGATTTGTACCTTCGTAAATCTGAGTTAGCTTCGCATCTCGCATCATCCGCTCCACTGGGTAGTCAGATACATATCCATAGCCGCCCAGAACTTGAATCGCATCTTGTGTAACTCTCATCGCCATATCGCTGGTAAAGCATTTGCTAGCTGCGGAAAAGAAACGCAGATCTCTTTCATTGTTCTCGCTCTTAACAGCTGCGGCATAGGTTAGTTGGCGGCCTGCCTCAATATTCATCGCCATATCGGCCAACATAAACTGCACACCTTGAAAATCGAAGATCTCTTTACCGAACTGTTTGCGCTCATGTGAATACTTTGTTGCAACGTCGAATGCGCCCTGAGCCAAGCCCAAGGCCTGTGCTGCGATTGTGATGCGCGTGTGATCTAAAGTATCCATGGCAAGTGCGAAACCTTGGCCGACTTCGCTGATTCGTCGATCATCGCCCAGTTTTACATTATCGAAGTAGACCTCACGTGTTGGTGAACCCCTAAAGCCCATCTTCTTTTCAGCTGCACCGAAAGATATTCCTGGATCGGATTTTTCAACAACAAAAGCCGTGATTCCCTTTGAACCAAGGGATGGATCTGCCTGTGCGACAACGGTATAGAACTCAGATACTCCGGCGTTGGAGATCCATTTTTTACTACCGTTGAGAACCCAACCATCGCCATCGCGTTCGACTTTGGTGCGCAGCGCCGATGAATCAGAGCCAGCTTCAGATTCAGAGAGGCAGTAACAGAAGCCTTTTCCTGAAACTAACTGTGGGAGCCAGCGTTGTTTCTGTTCTTCGTTGCCACCCAAGATTAAAGGCAGCGAGCCGAGCTTGTTAACTGCAGGAATAAGTGATGATGCACCGCAGACACGTGCAACTTCTTCAATAATAATTACTGTTGCTAGCGCATCTGCACCATCTCCACCGTATTGCGTTGGAACATGCGCAGCGCTTAATCCGGCTTTTTGAAGTGCGTTTGCCGCCTCTTGTGGATATCGGTGATCTTCATCGACAGATTGCGCAAAAGGAGCAATCTCTTTCTCAGAAAGTGCCCGTACACTTGCACGCAGCTCCTTATATTCACTTGGCAAGTCAAATAGATTCTCCATTAGGGCTCCTTGCTATCGCGTTGGGCTAGCTCCTGCAAGTAATGATTGTAATCAGCGAGATCATCGGGCTGGCCCATCGCAGCGGCCCGTGCAGTATTGCGATCAATGCGCTTTGCTTCCCGGGAATCATCTTTCACCCAGCTAATAAAGGTTGCAACCAGTGCCAAGAGGATTGGGATCTCTCCCATGGCCCAACCGATTGATCCACCAAGTTGTTGATCTGCCAATAAATCAGTGAGCCATGGTGTCTTAAGTGATATGAAATAGCCCTGGTCGATCAGAGTCGTTGATGACATCAAGGCCACCGAAAAGAATGCATGGATACTCATGGCTGCAAATACAACAACGATGCGAACCAAGTGCGGGATCCTCCGTGGATTTGGATCGACACCGATGATGACATGGAAAAAGAGAAGTCCGGCGAGAATGAAATGGATATTCATAAAGAGGTGGCCTGCATGACTCTGCATCATCGAACCAAAAAGGCCCGTGAAGTAAAGAGCGAATAACGAGCCATCAAAGAAAGCGAGTGCAACGATTGGATTAGTATAAAAACTCGCTAACTTAGAGTGCAGCACCGCTAGAAGTGTTCCACGCACACCTCGCTCATCTTTATTGCGAGCTTGCGGTAATGTGCGAAGAGCGAGCGTGATGGGTGCGCCAAGCACGATTCCAATCGGTGCGATCATTCCTAAAATCATGTGAGCAACCATGTGATATGAAAAAGAGAAGTGCGCATACAGGCCAAGGCCACCACTTGTTGCGAAATCAATCGCCGCTATTCCGAGGGCGAAGGAAACACTGCGGCCTGCTGGCCACTTATCACCGCGGCGAGTTAAGACCATGACCCCCTTTACATACAAGGCGACTGCGGTAATTAGAGCTCCGATCATTAGGGCATCCGGCTCGTAACTAAAGAAAATGCGGCTCCATGTTGGCGCCGGTGGTGTTGAGATTCCTGAGACTGCAATGGAGGGATCAAACTTTGGAGGAGTAGGGCGCTCTGGTGCTTGATTTGATGAGAGCCATGCGCCCATCGCAACAGTGACGATCATTATGAGCGCTTCGGCAAATATTAAACGTCCAAATCCTGGCCAATCGATGCGATCGCGTTTCGCTAAATTTGCACGGTGCAGATAACCAATTGCAATCAGGGCCAACGTCAAGGCAATCTTTGCAATGACTACATAGGCATAAGCCGTGTTCCATGCACCTTGAAAATTTAAGCGGGCCCAGGCATTAACGCTGCCGCTTGCTACAACAGCGATGACTGCCCATAAAGCCAGTTCGCTAAAGCGTGGCACTGCGATTGGGCGATCCTCTGGATCTAATAAAGCGATCGCAATTACCCCGCCCACCCAGATAGAGAGTGCAACAACATGGATTACTAACGAGCCAATCGCTAGGCCATGTGAACCACTTGATGCAGCGTGGCTTTGGAAAATTGGTGCTACTAATCCCACTAGCGAGAGAACTAGGAGCAATACCGTAGAAAGGATCTTCTTTACGCGAAGAGCTAAGGCAGCGACGGTAAGAGCAACTATGGACTCAAAGAGTAGGTACTGGCCGAGCGCTACCTGTGTAATAAAAGATCTTAGAACTGTTGGGTCTAGAGCAACCGATATCGACTGATCTAAAATCGATGCGAGCGTAAAAATTATCGTTCCAAAACTTCCAACTGCCCACATTAATGCACAGCCCCACAATAGGCGCCGTAGTTTCTCGGCCTGTGTTGAAAGCCTGCCTTCGGTATCTAGTAGTAAGAAGGCCATCGCTAAGAGAGTTCCAATGGTTGCGAAACTTCCGATAAGCGATAGATATTTAAAGATAACGCTAAAAGCGATCATCGGTCCCTAAAGAGTTTTCGTGCGTATAGCGAAAGCCCAACTAAAACGAAAAATGCAATTACTAATATTGCAATGATAAAAACATTTGTCCCCCAGCTACTGCTAGCCGGAGTCTGTGATTGTGTCGGCGTTGGTATCGGTTCACTTGGAGTAATAACACTTGGCGCTGAAAAATTAAATGTAAATGATCCTTGCAATGGGGCTTCACCTTCAGAGTAAAGAATGTAGGAGACCTTATAGATTCCAGATTCGACAAGTGGCTTTACTCCGACTGATGCAGTAACACCATCGACTGTAATTGTTCCGTCATCGACACGTATGCCCGATGGGTCAGTGACTATTAACTCATTTGCATCTGCAATCAGCACTACTTGAGTCGTGAGTGTTACCGAACTTGGCGGGGTAGTAAGTGTCGATCCGCTGATGGGGGAAGTAGTAATGAGTGAGTTCGCGGAGGCACTACTCACTCCTGCGCAGGCAAGAGTGATAAGTAACACCGCCAGGCCCTTGATTCTCAACGTAACTCCCTCATTCTTTGATTTCGATTCGACCCTATCGTGCCACTTCTTTAGACTTGGCATCTACCCCCACTGAGGGGGTTTGCCTGAGATTGGAGCGGCTATGCCCACATATCAATATGAATGTACTACCTGCTCTCATGAGTTCGAGGAGGTTCAATCCTTTTCCGATGATTCTCTGACGAAGTGCCCAGAATGCACTGGCGAGATTCGCAAAATTTACTCTGGCGTCGGAGTCGTCTTTAAGGGTTCAGGATTTTATAAAACAGATTCAGTGAAAAAGAAGACAACGAGTGAAACAACAACTCCAGCACCTGTAGCACCGGCACCTAAGGCAGATTAACTATCGTGATGCGGTGGTTTATCTAATTTTATCTCTTCATCACGTTTTGCCGCTTCGGCGGCGGCCTCAGGATCGATCTCATCTGTTGTCACTGTTGGAAAGAGATCGCTCATGGCACTTAGTCTAGATGGAGAAACAGGAGTAAAGCATGTTTGAGAAGCTCGGCAGATTCATTGTTAGGCGCCGCAAGGGTGTTCTGGCCCTATTTTTGCTCGGCACGATCGCAGCTGGAGCAATTGGCTCTCAAGCATTTGGAAGATTAGATAGCGGCGGTTACTCCGATAAGAGCTCTGAATCAACGGTCGCCGCTAACTACATTATTAAGAAGTTTAAAGTTCAAGAGCCCATCGTTACCTTGGTAGTGGACTCCACAACTGGAGTCGATGATGCCGAAGTTACAGCAAAAGGATTGGCCTTAGAAAAAGAGATTGCTGCCGTCAAGGGTGTGTCGAAGACTTACTCATACTGGTCTACTGGCGGTGCTGAAACGATGCGATCACAGGATGGTAAGGCAGCTTTTATTCTCATCTATGCAAATCTAAAAGCAGATGATTGGGATGGATTTAGTTCGATCGGTGCCGATATACAGAGCCGTTTTGATGGCGAGTACAAGGGCCTGCAGGTTTATGCAGGTGGCGCTGGAGTAATCACGCATGCAATCAATCACCGAATCGAAAAAGATCTGCTACTTGCCGAATCAATTGCGATTCCACTTACATTTTTATTCTTAGTATTTGTCTTTGGAGCTATGGTCGCATCGGCTATGCCTTTATTTGTTGGCATAACAGCGATTCTGGGTGCTTTCTTTTTAATCTTTCTCTTATCTCATTTTACTAGTGTGAGCGTCTTTGCCCTCAACCTCATAACAGGCTTAGGTCTTGGTTTAGGTATCGATTACGCATTGCTGATGGTTAACCGCTTCCGCGAAGAGCTCCACCATGGAAAAACCGTTGAAGAGTCGATTGTTACAACGGTTGCGACCGCTGGAAAAACCGTTTTTTATTCCGGTCTTACCGTCTTTGTCACCATGGCATCGCTGTTGTTCTTCCCACTTAACTTCTTAAAATCATTTGGCTACGCCGGAATTGCAGTTATTTCAATTGCAGTTCTAGGTGCAGTCGTTGCGCTCCCAGCCCAGCTTGCAATCTTGGGTGCCAGGATTGATAAGGGAGTCGTTCGACGCAGTGCGATTACTCCAAAAGAAGATGGGCGTTGGGCCCAAACGGCTCGCACAGTAATGCGCCGCCCGATTCCAATTGTTATCGCGGCAGTATCAGCGCTGGCAATTATGGCAGCGCCGGTTCTTAACATTGGTTTTGCCCAGATCGATGCACGGGTATTACCTGCATCGGATCGCGCGGCTATTTCAGCACAGATAATTGAAAGTAGATTCGATGGTTTAGTAGGTAGCCCTATCGAAGTTGTGGTTCCTAACGGTGTGGGCCACGAAGATCAGATCTCAGCCTTTCTTACCAAGGTTAAAGATGTCGATGGAATCGTTCGAGTCGGCGCCTTTGAAACATACGGGCAAGATATCCGCGTACAAGTGATCTCCTCAATTCCATCTCGCAGTACTGCATCAGAGAAAGTAATACATGACATCCGCGCCCTTGATCGGCCTGCCGGCACGTTGATTGGTGGCGCCGCCGCCGACTTCACGGATTCACAGGATGGAATCGCAAGCAAGCTTCCATTTGCACTGGGTTGGATCGCATTAACGGTTTTAATCTTAATCTTCATCTTTACTGGCTCAATTATCTTGCCGATCAAGGCGATTATTCTCAATGCGCTTTCACTCTGTGCCACGTTGGGTGCAATCACCTGGATCTTTATCGGTGGCCACCTTAAATGGCTCGTTGGCGACTTCACCGTTACCGGCACCCTTGATACGGGCTCGGTTATTTTGGTCGCCGTTGTGGTCTTTGGTCTGTCTATGGACTACGAACTGTTCTTGTTATCACGTATCCGTGAAGAGCATCTTGCTGGCAAATCAAACATTGAATCCGTAGCCGTTGGTCTGCAACGTTCGGCGCGAATCATTACCGCCGCTGCATTACTTCTAGCCGTAGTCTTTGCAACCTTTGTCACTAGCGGAGTTACATCGATCAAGATGCTTGGCTTCGGTGTTGCCCTTGCCGTCTTACTTGATGCCACTGTGGTCCGTGCACTATTGGTGCCAGCGCTAATGCGCTTATTTGGCGAACGCAACTGGTGGGCACCGAAATCGATGCAGCGCTTTACTTTAAAACACTAAGTTCTGGTGTCCTCGGCCGGAGTCGGACCGGCGACCTACCGCTTAGGAGGCGGGCTATTGGCGGGTAAAACCAGATAATAAATTGGAAGTTGTAATTTCGCATAGCACTGACATTACTGAAGGCTGACTCTTAGTCAATGACTTAGTGAGCATGAACCACTAAATCAAAATAAAAAAGGCTGAGGTGGTTAAGCCCCAGCCTTTTTTGGAATTTTAAATAATTACTTGCCTGCTGGAGACCATTTAACCCCTGCAATGTTACTTCTATTGGCATCCATTTCACTAGCCGTAAGCAACCGAATCGTACTTGTAGATATTGTCCCTGATGCGCCGCCAGCCAACTGAATAGTCAACGCCTTATTTTCATCGGCAATCTCATACAAAGCAATATAGTCATATTCACTACCTGAGCAAAAACTATATTCGATTAATTTTCCGCCAAGACTTGCAACGGCAGCTTGAAGATTATCAACACGACTTTGAAAGCCATCTTTCACGACACCTGCGAAGCCT
>SHVG01000013.1 GCA_009691145.1 Candidatus Planktophila sp.
TTTCAATAAGACGATGGGTTGATTAGAGGGCATCTCGACGCGAACGCCGACTACCTCCATGCCAATAAACATCGCTTATGGACGAAGGCGATGGAGTCCGCCGCGGACAAGGGCGGCGTGTAGGCGGATCGATAGCGATGCAATATCTTTCTGGACCTCTTCGGCGCGCGCCTTAGACTCTGCCGATTTTTGGCGAGTCAAAGGGGTAATAACCTGTTCGATTAAACCAATCTCTCGATCGGCAGCTGATTTAAAAGAGCGCAGGTGACGGGATTCAATTCCAAAACTCGCCATCTCTGTCACTGCCTTTGCAATCGAAAGAGCGTCGCCATCGTAGTGTCGTCCGCGCGGTGCGATAAGTCCATAACTTTCAATCTCAACTAATTGATTATCGCTCATACCAGAGTTTTTCAATAGCTCATCTCGCGATAGACGCATCTCACTGTTCTCGGCAAAGGCAGCTGGCATCATCTGGCCATCAATGGTGGCAAGTGAGATCCCAGGATGTGGCACTCCCCCAATGGCTGCAGGTTGCAGGCCTCTATCCATCGCATCGAGATTATCTTTAATCACCTTAAGCGGTAGATACTGATCGCGCTGGGCAAGAAGCACATAACGCAGACGCTCGAGATCGGCGCTCGTGAATTTGCGATAGCCCGATGGTGTTCTTTGCGGCTCAATCAAACCTTCAGACTCTAAAAAGCGAATTTTCGAGATTGTAATATCTGCAAAATCGCCACGTAGACGGTTGAGAACCTCACCGATACTTAAGTAGGCGCGAGCTGGAACTGCCACTAGAACTCCCCTGTCTGATAGTGCATCTGCTAATTAGCCTTTGCAAGGCCGCTTACAAAAAGTAGATGGAACTTCCCAATTTGAATCTCATCACCTGAGTTCAAAACAATCTCACTTACCGATTCATTGTTGACATAGGTTCCATTTAAGGAGCCACAGTCACGCAGAAAAAAACTTTTACCGCGTTTTTCAACTACTGCATGGGCTCTAGATACCGTTACATCATCTAGAAAAACCGCACTCGATGGAGAGCGGCCAACTGTTACGCCCTCATGAGTGATGAGAAATCTCGAGCCCTTGTTCTCTCCGCGGTTGATAAGAATCATCGCCTTGTCGCCACCAGATGATTGAATCTTTCTGACAACTGCGCGATCTCTCTCTGGCAGAGATGCTACGTAATCTGCAAGAAGTCCAGTAGGGGAACTACTTACCTCTCTCGATGAGAGATGCAGAGTGCTAGTGAGCTCCTCCTTGGACTGCTCCACCGGGCCACCCCCTCTACTCTCAACCTTAGGCTGAGATTAAAGGGGTAAGGCGCTTTGGTCAAGCCGTAATCGCACCGTATTCACCGGCGCTAAGCAGATCCCTTGGTGGCGTGCCTACCTCAATCTTTACAAGCCAGCCCGCACCATAGGGATCGGAGTTGATTGACTCGGGAGCATTGGCTAAAGACTCATTAATCGAACTCACAACACCGCTAACTGGTGCATAGATCTCTGAGACCGACTTTGTAGATTCAATTTCGCCGCAGACCTTGCCGGCACTCACGCTTTCACCAATTTTCGGAAGCTGAACATAGACAATGTCGCCGAGTGCAGCTTGGGCATAATCAGTGATGCCCATCATGTAGATACTGCCATCTGCTAATACCCATTCATGCTCTTTTGTGTACTGCAGGTTTTCAGGAGTTGATGACATGTCCGCCTCTTATCTGCGAAATCGCTTCGCGTGAATAACTAATACCTGTAGAAATGTAGAGGGCAACGCCCCAGATAGCAAAACTCCAGCCCAGAACAAAGGCGATCGAACCCAGGGCGTTATCCATCTTTGCAAGAAGCAGAAAGGGAAATGCATACATCAGGTTAAAGGTCGCGGCCTTGCCCAGATAGGTAACCTTCAACGTTGCATGGCCGCGACGCTTGAGCTCAACTGTCAGCAGAGCCAGCACAAGATCTCGCAGGATTATTGCCAGAATTAACCAGATAGGAACAATCTCACGGATGAGAAAGACCAGCAAAATCGCAAGAATATAGAGGCGATCGATTGCAGGATCTGCGATCTCACCAAAGCGAGATGTCTGACCCCATGCTCGAGCGAGTTTGCCATCAAAGTAATCTGTCGCTCCCCCGATAGCTAAGACTGCGATCGCCCATGCATCGGCGTGAAGATTCAAGGTGAGGTAGATGAATAGTGGAATCCCGCAGAAACGTAGAAGAGTCAGCGCGTTAGGAATCGTAATCAGCGAACTATTCATAGATTAGTCGCGCTCTTTTACTCGGATCGCTACCTGCACAGGAGTGCCAGGAAAACCAAACTCTTCCCGTAAACGGCGCTCAATAAAGCGGCGATACGAGGCCTCGATCCAGCCACTTGAAAAGAGCACAAACTTAGGCGGGGCGATGCCGGCCTGGGTGGCGTAGTAGATCTTGGGCTGCTTACCGCCTCTTACCGGTGGCGGGGTCGCACCTATGAGTGCTCCGAGGAATGAGTTGAGTTTGGCCGTTGGCACTCGTCGCTCCCAGGAGTCTAAGGCGGTACGAATCGCTGGAGCTAAGCGATCTCTGTGCCAACCAGTCTTGGCCGCAACGTTTACACGTTGCGCCCACTCAACTTGATCTAGATGTCGATCAATTTCGCGCTCTAACTGATCACGGCGATCCTCATCTACTAAATCCCATTTGTTCATAACAATCACCATCGCCTTACCCGCCTCTTCGACCATAGTGATCACACGCAAATCCTGCTCAGTGATTGGCTCAGATGCATCTAAAACCACAACGGCTACTTCAGCGCGCTCGAGGGCGCTCTGCGTACGAAGCGATGCGTAGTAATCAGTACCCGAAGCTTGATTAGCATGCTTCTTTAATCCAGCGGTGTCGATAAATCGCCAGGTCGACCCACCAAATTCAATTAACTCATCGACTGGATCGCGAGTAGTACCTGCAACATCATCGACGATCGAACGGTTCTCCCCCGCTAATGCATTGAGTAGCGATGACTTACCAACATTTGGCCGGCCTATTAATGCAACTTTACGATACCCATCTTGCGTCTGGGCTCCACCCACCTCTGGAAGCTCGGCGACTATATGATCAAGTAGATCTCCACTACCACGACCATGCAGCGCAGAAACAAAGTAAGGCTCGCCAAGTCCAAGACTCCACAATCCATGTGCATCAGACTCTTCGCGCTCTCCATCTACTTTGTTGCCAATTAATATCAGCGGCTTCTTAGCCTTTCGAAGGCGTTGAACAAGAATGTCATCCTCATCTAAGGCACCAACCTGGGCATCGACAACGAATGCTAAAACATCGGCCTCTTCCATTGCGATTTCGGCACCGGCACTGACTTGAATCGAAATTCCATCGGGCTTTGCCTCCCAACCACCTGTATCCATAACGATAAAGCGGCGACCACCCCACTCGCACTCGTACTGCACACGATCGCGAGTCACACCTGGGGTGTCTTCGACAATGGCTTCGCGCCGACCGATAAAGCGGTTGATTAACGTTGATTTTCCAACGTTTGGCCGGCCCAAGATGGCCACGATTGGAAGACCAAGAAGGGAACGCTCGCGCAGGAGCTCCCAGATTCGCTCAATAGTTTCATCTAAATCCAAATGTGTTGAGTCAACTTCAACCGCGTCGCGGGCCATTACAAGCGGTGACACCTCCCGTGTTGAATCGATGGCATCTCGAGTATCTAGAGATGTGCGAACATCAATGCTTTTATCTTCAGTTTCATTTTCGCGGCGTACCGCTCTAGCATCTAAATCTGCAGTCAAATAAATCTTCAACGCTGCATCAGGTGCGACTACCGTTGCAATGTCGCGTCCCTCAACGACGATACCCTTTTCCGCACGATCAATAATTGTGCGTTGAATATTGAGCAGTTCATGTCTTATCTCCGGCATTGCGCTGATACGGCTAACGTTCTCAGTTACCGACGTGCCGCGGATCGCATGTGTAATCTGCGTATCGCCGGCAAAGATATTTGGATCATGCGGATCAGATACGAAACGGATTGGCGCCGATTTCATCGCGGCAACAATCTCCCGTGCACTTTCGCAGCTATTCTCAAGTGCTATCCATGTTACTGCGCGATACAACGCACCAGTATCTAAATAGTTCCAGCCAGCGCGGATGGCAATCGCCCGTGATGTACTTGATTTACCTGCGCCACTCGGGCCATCTATCGCTACGACTATGCCCATGTGAGGAGCCTACTTCTATTTAAGAATCGGATGAACGTTCCATCCGATCGCAGATAAATGACTCGACAACGATTGCGCATCAGATGATGAGAGCGCCAAAGTTATAAGTGCGCTCAATTGACCTGGCGAGTGCTCGATAGTTAAATCCTCAACGTTGACAGAGATTGATTTACACTCATTAAAGATGGCAGCTAATTGACCAGGTTTGTCATCGATAACAATCGGCAGATATGTGTACTCGCGCGCCTTGCCTCCATGTTTGCCCGGAATACGTGCTCTACCTGCTCGTCCACGATTAATAAATGCTGCAATAGCCGACTTGTCATCAAGGTTGGCAATGAGATCACCTAGTGCTGCATGCATCTTTCTAGCAACTTTGGCTATCTCGGCTCTATTTGAAAAGATTATTTCACTCCACAACAGCGGATCCGATGCAGCGATCCTCGTCGTATCGCGAAGACCCGTCCCGGAGAGCTCTAGCCACTCCATCGGTGTCATATCAAGGGACTGCCCGAGAAGGCTGGCAGTTATCTGAGGCAGATGAGAGACGGCGGCCACGGCGCGATCATGTTCATCGGCCGGCAGATGAATCAGGCTGGCTCCGAGCAGCCCAATCAACTGCGTGACGATAGCGATGCTCTCTGCCGAGCAGGCCTCGCTGGGAGTGATTACCCAGCTGCGGGTAGCAAAGAGATCGGCCCTAGCCGACTGGGCTCCCCCGAGCTCGCGGCCTGCCATGGGATGAGTCGGCACAAAACGCTCTAAAGGCAGAGAGGATTTCTCGATGTAAAGTAAAGGTTCGCATTTAACGCTGCCAACATCCATAAATGTCGAGTGTGGGTTTAGTGCAAACTCCTCCTCGATGACCTGTGGTATGGCATATGAGGGCAGCGCGAGAATGACTAACTCTGGCGAGTCGACTGAGGCGCCTCCCGTGAGAGCGCTAGCTAACTGTGCCGCCGCCGGATCACTATCGATCATCTGGCATCGGACTCCGTGGGCGCTCAGACCTAAGGCGATCGATGTTCCAATCAGACCTGAACCTACGATGCGTACCTGCGTGAGCATTATTGAGCGATATCTCGGCGCAGGGATTGAGCGCCATGGAGATAGATATGTGAAACGGAGGAGGTGTTGCTCTGGCAGTGCAGCATCACGCGGATCGTCTTATCTAGAGCCCCGGGAACATCTACCTCTACCGCCCCGATTAGAGGTACTGACTCAAAGCCAATCTCACGGCAGGTAGCAGCTGGAAAGGCCGCGGTCAAATCTGGGGTCGATGTGAAGAAGACCGATATAACTGATTCCGGCGTCAGGGAGTTAGAGCGCATAATCGTAGTTATGAGCTCTTTGACCCCATCGCCGATAGCGGCCGGGGTATTTGCACTCACTTGTATCGCTCCGCGTATAGCTCTGATCACCATGGGATAAGGGTACCTTTCCTGTCCATTTTTCGTGCGTATTTGAATCTCTGCTAATATTTTTGTTGACTTATTGATTAAACCTTTTTACTACTTTTGTATTGAGCACGAGCTTTGCAACCGTCACTTTACTTCATTTTAGAAATATCGATTTATCTATACTTAACTGCATTACTAAGCGCGACGAATATCGATAAATCTACTTTCCTTTTACTGAAAGTCGATAAAACGTTATAGCGACTATTTCCCTTGTATCGATTTATCCTAAAGTGGCTATAACCCTAAAACGCTACGTAGATTTGTCAACTCTCCACTATTGAGGTCGCGCCAGCGTCCTTCGGGGGTGTCCCCTAGAGAGATCGGTCCGAACTTAGTGCGTATCAATCTCAGAACATCGACCTCAACGGCCTCCATCAAGCGGCGGATAATGTGATATCTGCCCTCATGGATCGTGACCTCAATCCAATGAGATGAGAGCTCTCTAAAGCTTAAAACTCTCCCCATTCCATCTTCGAGCTCAACGCCCTTGAGCAGAACTTTGTCGATGCCGGTCGGCAGTTTTCCATCGTATTCAATAATGTATGTCTTCTCGACTCCAAAGGAGGGATGTGTAGCTCTGAAGGTTAAATCTCCATCATTTGTAAGAAGGATAAGCCCCTCTGAATCCTTATCGAGACGGCCTACATGAAACAATCGCTCCCTGCGTAGATCGATAAAATCACTCAGCGAGGGGCGGCCATCTGGATCGTACATGGTTGACAAAACCCCTTTAGGTTTATGAAGTGCAAGATAACTCTTAGTCAAAGAGCGCTTGATTGTCTCACCGTCAACTGCTACTTGCACCTTTTCGGGGTCAAACTTAGAGCCCATCTCCCGAATTGCTATCCCATCGACTGTAACTCGCCCAGACTCTATGAGCTCATCTGCACCGCGACGACTTGTGATACCTGCATCTGCGATGATCTTATTAAGGCGCATATCGCCCATGGCTGTCTCCCGACTGTCGGGGGCCACTCTAGCCCGAGCCCTACTCGGTTAGCGAATCGAGGATATCGTCGAGGCGATCGAGGTTAGGTAGATATGGCGCCAGGGCCGGTAGATCATCTAGTGAGTTCAGCCCAAGGCGTTCTAGAAAGTAGCTCGTGGTCGTATAGAGAATCGCCCCGCTCTCATGCTCAAGACCCGACTCCTCGACGAGGCCGCGGGTAATCAGCGTCTTCATGACCGCCTCAACGTTAACCCCGCGGATCGCAGAGACACGGGAGCGCGATACGGGCTGGCGGTAGGCCACTACCGACAAGGTCTCAAGAGCGGCCTGAGTAAGGCGGGACTGTTGTCCATCGAGGACGAACTTCTCAACTACGCCGGATAGATCGGGGTGGCTGTAGAAGCGCCATCCCCCTCCAATCTTTTTCAGAGCAAAGCCGCGCTCGTTGTAGCTGCTAGCCAGCGTGGTCAGGGCGGCATCGATCTCATCGACGGTGCGCTCTAGAACCTGAGCCAGAGTAATCTCAGTAACCGGCTCATCCACCACCATAAGAATCGCCTCGATTGAACGCTCAACCTCTACATTAGACATTTTCCCCACTTTCATGTATCTCATCATCTTCGAGTACTACTGGAACATCGAACTCATCACTGACCTCTACCTCGCCCTCGAGCGAGCCGGTCCAGGAGATCTGAAGCTCGCCTAAGGCGATTACCTGGTTAAAGCGCAGAACCCCTTGGCGATAGAGATCGAGCAGGGCTAGAAAACGGGCGACGATAACAGAGGTGTTATCGGCATTGGCTATGAGATTTCTAAAGGAGAGGGAGGTCGACCTACGCAGAGCCTCTACAACACGCTTAGACTCCTCCACAACACTTACAAGGTGCAGGTGCAGGTGCAGGTGATCCACGCTGACCACTGGAGCGCTCTTGGGGGTCAAGACACGCTCGGCGATAGCGGCAAATCGCGCCGCCCCGACGCCAATGAGGACCTCAGGCAGCAGAGCGCTTAGCGCCGGTTCGAGGGCGACCACGCGGGCGAAGGATTTATCGGCTAACGCTATGCGCTCTGCAAAGGTAGATGCGATCTCCTTGAAGGCGCGATACTGCAGCAGACGAGCAAAGAGGATATCTCTGGCCTCAAGCAGGGCCAGATCCTCCTCATCATCGACCTCGCCACTGGGAAGCAGGCGTGCCGCCTTCAAATCCAGCAGCGTTGCCGCAACGACGAGGAACTCGGTGGCTTGATCTAGACGCCAGCCCTGACCGGACTGCTCAAGGGATCGGATAAATGAGATGAACTCATCGGTGACGATGCTCAGAGATATCTCGGTGATATCCATCTTATGTCGAGAGATGAGCTGTAATAACAGGTCAAAGGGGCCATCGAAGTTTTCCAAGTGGACCGAGAAAGCGGCGCTGCTTGCCGCGTTCACATCGGTCGACTCGTCCATCGATAAATCCATGTCCGCACCCTACTTCACAGTTGCCTGCAAACAGCGTAACGCGTAGGCTCCCACGCATATCTAGAAAGAGGTTTGACGTTTGAGCGCTAAATCGACAATTCGTGAAGAGATTTCTACTACCTCTACGCTCCTAGGCAAGAAGGCACAACGCTTTCCTATCCCAACCCCAATCAGTGAGCATGGCCAAGCTAAAGTCATTGCGATCTTTAATCAAAAGGGTGGCGTTGGAAAGACAACGACAACTATCAACTTAGGCGCCTCCCTCGCAGAGTTTGGACGCCGCGTCCTGCTCGTTGACTTCGATCCACAGGGCGCACTATCGCTGGGCTTTGGCGTTAACGCTCATGCGCTGCCACTTGAGCAGACTGTGTACTACGCCCTGATGACACCTACTGCATCGGTTGAAACGATTATCTTGAAGTCACTGGTTCCGGGTTTAGATTTTCTTCCATCTAACCGTGATTTAGGAACGGCTGAGACAACTCTTGGCGCTGAAATCGGCGGTCAGCAGTATTTAAAGCGGGCCCTCACATCGCTGCGCGATTACTACGATGTTATTTTGATCGACTGCCAACCAACAATGGGTCAGTTAACTATCAACGCACTCGTTGCAGCCGACGAGGTCATCGTTCCGTTGCAGTGTGAATACTTTGCTCTGCATGGATTTATCGAGCTCAAGGGAAATCTAGATAAGGTTAAGAACTTCCTAAACCCCAACCTTAATCTCATTGGAATCTTGGCAACTATGTTCGACAAGAAAACATCTCATAACCGCCAGGTGCTCGAGCGGATGCTCGAGCAGTTTCCGGCCGATGTCTTTGAAACTATCATCGCTAAAACTATTCGCTTTCCCGAAACCACCGTTGTGGGCGAACCGATAACGACGTATGCATCATCATCTGGTGGCGCAGCCTCATATCGCCGACTTGCCCGTGAACTAATCGCCCGAGGAGGCGCACGATGACCCGCAGAGCCAATCTTCCAGGTGCCGACGAACTATTTCGTTCCACTGCACCAGCACTTTCATCAGTACCTGCAACACAAGAGGTTGCTGCTCCCTTAGTGCAACCATCTATCGCAACACCTAAAGCTCCATCGGTGAAAAAAGGTGTGCGCTCGATTGCACGCCGTCGTGTCACAACCATGGATCGCTCACCATCAGGTCGCGAACGTCATGATGAAAAAATCACCGTCTACTTATCTCCTGATGAGTTATTTGATTTAGATCAAGCAAGGTTGCAACTGCGTGGAGATTTAGGGTTAGCTGCCGATCGAGGACGCATTGTGCGCGAATCTATCGCAGTGATTATCGCCGACCTGGAAGCAAAAGGTGATCAGAGTATTCTCGCGCGCCGCTTACGCGGACTTTAAAATACCTTTGATTTAAGCCCGTGGATGAGCCGTTGCGTAGCTCTCACGTACTTTATCAATCGTAATCAAGGTGTAAATCTGTGTGGTTGTGACCGAGGCATGTCCTAGCAACTCCTGAACCACGCGAATATCTGCCCCACCATCTAATAAATGCGTAGCGTACGAGTGTCTAAAGACATGGGGTGAGACTTTTTCGCTGATGCCTGCAAGCTGCGCGGCTTTAAGAACGATATTCCAAGCGCTCTGCCGGGTAAGACGCCCGCCTCTAGCGTTAAGAAAAAGTGCAGCATTAGGCGCTGCATTTTTTGCCGCCAGAGATGGACGTATGCGAACAACGTAATCATCAATGGCCTTAGTGGCAAAAGAGCCCAACGGAACAATCCGCTCCTTTGCGCCTTTGCCACGCAGTTTAATAGTTGTGATCCTACCGTCATCGTTTTCGACGATAGTTATATCTGCGATGTTGATCCCGATTAATTCGCTAACGCGCGCGCCACTGCTGTAGAGGAGTTCAATCAATGCCCGATCGCGCAGTGTTATTGGTTCACCATCATGAAAAGCCGCCTCTATGAGCGCGATTATCTGGTCTATCTGGAGCGCCTTAGGTAATCGCCGATTAGATTTACCACTCACAATCTCAAGCGTTGGATTGGCGAGCCCATTCTCAATCAAAACGTGTTTAAAAAACATGCGTAAGGTGGATTGGATTCTATTAAGAGATGGTGTGGAGAGGTGTAGCTCTCTTAAACTCGCTTCAAAATCGGCGATGACCGTCGAATCGATATCTGCAACCGAGATATCAGAGACAAAGGCGGAGAACTTCTCTAAATCCCGGCGGTATGCAGCAACGGTATTTGCCGATAGGCCTCGCTCAATCGCACAGTAGTTGAGAAATGATTGTGCGAGAGAATCAAAGCTTAACGTGCTCATATCCATGCGCCTCTGCGACAGCTGCGTAGTAGATCTTGCCATCGTGCACATTTAAGCCCTTAGCTAGATTTACATCTTTGGCGCAGGCCTGTCTCCATCCAAGATTGGCGATAGAGAGTGCAAAGGGAAGCGTCGCGTTGGTGAGAGCATATGTAGATGTCACTGGTACTGCCCCCGGCATATTTGCTACGCAGTAAAAAACAGAGCCATGAACCATATAGGTAGGATCGGCATGCGTTGTTGGGCGACTATCTTCAAAGCAGCCACCTTGATCAATTGCGATATCGACTAACACTGAACCGCTCTTCATAGATTTAACTAAGGCATTCGAGACCAACTTCGGTGCCTTGGCTCCATGTACAAGCACTGCTCCGATTACCAAATCTGCTAATCGAACTTCGCGCTCGATGGCGTGTGATGATGCTAGAAGAGTCTTAATACGTCCGCCAAAGACCGTGTCGATGTGCTGAAGGCGATTAATAGATCTATCAAAGACGGTTACATCTGCGCCCATCCCGACTGCAATAACAGCTGCGTTAAGTCCTGATACTCCCCCGCCGATTATCACTACACGTCCAGGAGAAACTCCAGGTACTCCGCCCAGCAACACTCCACGTCCTCCATTAGGGCGTTGCAGAGCAGCTGCACCGACTTGAGTTGCAAGGCGACCTGCAACCTCACTCATTGGCGCGAGCAAAGGCAGTGCACCATCAACTTCAACGGTCTCATATGCGATCGCCGTCGTTGCACTTGCAACCAGAGCATCGGTGCATTGCTTGGATGCGGCTAAATGTAGATACGTAAAAAGTATCTGACCGCGTCGCATCTTTGGATACTCAACCTCTATCGGCTCTTTGACTTTAAGCACTAGCTCGGCCAGACTCCACACTGCATCGGCATCGGCAACGATAGTTGCACCCGCAGCAGTGAAATCAAGATTCGTTAAAGATGAGCCAATGCCTGCGCCATCTTCAATAATTACTGAGTGGCCAGCCGATATGAACTCACTGACGCCTTCGGGTGTTATCGCTACGCGGGATTCGTGAACCGTGATCTCTTTCGGGACTCCAACGATCATGTAACTGTTAACCTTTCGTTGCTACCGCCGCCGCGATTAATCCAACAAAGAGTGGATGAGGTCGAGTTGGACGAGATCGAAGCTCGGGATGAGCTTGCGTACCTACATAGTAAGGATGCACCTCTTGGGGTAGTTCTACAAATTCGACTAAGTCGCGCTCCTTGAAAAAGCCTGAAAAGATAAGACCAGCCGATGAAATCTGATCACGATACTCGTTGTTAACCTCGTAGCGGTGGCGGTGGCGCTCTGATATCTGCACAGAGCCGTATGCTTTAGCGACCATTGAGCCTGCGACTAAATCCGCCGTATAAAGACCTAAACGCATGGAGCCGCCCATATCCTGCTTACCGGCCACGATATCTTTTTGATCCTCCATCGTGGCTATAACAGGGGTTCCAGTATCTGAAAACTCCGCTGAAATAGCATCGCTAATGCCTGCTAAATTTCGTGCCGCTTCGATCACCATGCACTGCAGACCTAGACATAAACCTAGGGTTGGAATCTTGTTTTCGCGCGCATATTTAAGTGCACCGACTTTTCCCTCAATACCGCGGATTCCAAAACCACCAGGCACACACACTGCATCGACATTGCTCAGGTTCTTAGCTGCGCCCTGTGGTGTTTGGCACTCATCACTTGCGATCCAGACAATCTCAATCTTTGCAGCGTTAGCAAAACCTCCTGCCCGCAGGGCTTCAGAGACTGAAAGATATGCATCTGGTAAATCAATGTACTTACCAACTAGAGCGACACGGATGTGGTGCTTAGGGTGATGCACCTTTTCAAGTAATGTATCCCATTCGCCCCAAACAACATCATGACTCTTTAGCCCTAAGCGCCAAACGACATAGGCATCTAAGCCCTCGGCATGAAGGACTTTAGGGATGTCATAAATCGATGGAGCATCAACGGCTGCGACCACGGCCTCTAAATCAACGTCACACATCAATGAAATCTTTCTCTTGACCGACATTGGAATCGCGCGATCAGATCGAAGTACAATTGCATCGGGTGCAATACCAATACTTCGTAACGCTACAACGGAGTGCTGTGTGGGTTTAGTTTTTAACTCCCCCGATGGCCCAATATATGGAACCAGTGAGACATGCAGATAAAAAACATTATCTCGACCCACTTCTTGGCGAATCTGTCGTGCCGCCTCTAAAAATGGTTGTGATTCGATATCACCGACGGTGCCACCGATTTCGGTAATGACGATGTCGATGTCAGGGGCTGCCATCGCGCGAATGCGTTCTTTAATCTCATTTGTAATATGTGGAATAACCTGAACGGTCTCACCTAAATACTCACCACGTCGTTCGCGCGAAATGACCTTGGAATACACCTGGCCCGTTGTAACGTTGGCCGAACCATGCAGATTGGTATCGAGGAAGCGTTCGTAGTGGCCGATATCTAGATCGGTTTCAGCGCCATCATCGGTAACAAAAACCTCACCGTGTTGAAATGGATTCATGGTGCCGGGATCAACATTTAAGTAGGGATCTAGCTTTTGCATAGTGACTCGAAGTCCGCGGGCTACAAGTAATCTTCCAAGAGATGAGGCTGTGAGTCCTTTACCAAGAGATGAGGCGACTCCTCCGGTTACAAAAAGATATTTCGTCACATGTTGCTGGCCCATGGAAGACAAACCTATCACTTTTCTGAGGGGCCGTTTACACCCTCATAGAAAGCAGCTCTGCGGCGTGTTCGCGCGCGCTTGTGGAGTTCTCTAACCCTGCCAGCATCCGCGCAATCTCTTCGATGCGATCCTCGCCCTCGACTTTTCGCACATCGCTCTGACTGACCGAACCATTAATGTCCTTAGTTACTACGAAATGAGAATCGGCCCACGCCGCCACTTGCGGCAAGTGTGTAACAACGATTACTTGTGCATGGCGCGAGAGCGCATGAAGTCGTCGACCCACTTCAATGGCGGCCTTTCCACCGATACCGGCATCGACCTCATCGAAGACGTATGTTCCAACTGGATGCGATGCTGCAATCACTACTTCCAAGGCCAACATCACCCGCGACATTTCGCCACCACTTGCACCTTTTGCAAGAGCCACAAGCGGTGCATCTTTATGCGATGAGATAAACATCGTGACTTCATCACAACCAAGAGAGGTGAAATCTGACTCCTTTAATGCAGCATAATCGGCGCTATCGATCTGAACATAAAACCGCGTGTGCGCCATCGCGAGCTGTTGAATCTCAACGGTTACAGCCTCACTCAATTTTTCACCCGCCTGTGTGCGCAGGTACGTGAGCTTCTTCGCCGATGCAACTAATGCCTTCTTAATTACAACTAACTCTGACTCCATCTCTTTGAGGCGATCATCGCCGCCCTCTAAATCAGAGATGGCACTGGCCGAGGATGAAAAGCGTGCGAGAAGTTGATCGGCCTCTGTATCTGCCGATGCCGAACCACCATATCTTTTTATGAGTGCGGTGATCTCGGCCTTGCGTGCATTCAGATAATCAAGCTGTACTGGATCTGCTTCGAGTGAGTGCATATATGTAGCCAGGGCGCTGCGCGCCTCATCGATAAGAAAAAAGCCCTCACTTAACTGCACATAGATGGCCTCTAGGGCACCATCTTTTGATCGTGCCAGCTCGAGGGCTCGACGGGCTACACCGACAGAGGTAAGGGCTCCAGCCTCTTCATCATCGATTGCATGAGTGGCCGTGGCACCGGCTATGCGCAGCTCCTCTACATTAGATAACCGCTCGATAGCGGTACAGATCTCGCTGTACTCGCCAGCCATGAGTTTTAGTTTTGTCAACGCTGCTACAAACTCACGAAGTTCAACCAACTCTTGATCGGCCTTATCAATACTTTTTTTCAACGCTGCGATTCGCAACTTTAATTCATGGTATTTGCTTAAGGCATCAGAATAAGTGCGCATGGCAGAGTCAAAATCGCGCCCGGAGTATCTATCCAATAAGTCACGCTGTCTTGAGGACTTACTAATATTGATATTAGCCGCCTGCGCATGCACTTCAACCAACAGTTGACTCACCGCGGCCAACGTACTCGCAGTTACTGAAACTCCATTACTAGTGGCCTTGCTCTTTCCATCGGTAGTCACCGATCGAGTGATAATTAACTCGCCATCCTCAACGACGACACCACAGTCATCAAAGCTTTCGCGCCTGGCTAATGGAATAGTGAAACGGCCGCTAGCGATCAGTCGTTGGCTGCCCTTTCGTACCAGTGAGCTATCACTCTTTCCGCCCAGAATGAGGCTGAGGGCAGTTAAAATCATTGTCTTTCCAGCCCCGGTCTCACCCGAGAGAACAGTTAAACCCTTTGAGATCTCTAGCGTTGCCTGATCGATGACGCCGATAGATCGAATCGTTATCTCATCGAGAAATGTGCGCTCACTCACCGCGCCAACCTTGGATAGGAAGTTTGAACTTTGCTACCAACCGATCGCTAAAGAGGGTGTTGCTCAAGTGTGCCAGATGCACAACGCCAGAGTCCTTAGAAATATGTACTCGATCTCCCTGGATCAGTTCGAAGTTGCGCAGTGAATCGGCAGATAACAACCCATGAGCCGACTCGATTCGAACAACTATCTGGGACTGTGTGGAGATCACAAGTGGACGCGAAAAAAGTGCATGCGCTGAAATGGGCAGGACAACTAAAGCATCTACCTCTGGCCACAAAACCGGCCCACCGGCAGAGAATGCATAGGCCGTTGAACCCGTAGGCGTCGAACAGATAAGTCCGTCGCAGCCCCAACGAGAGATCGGGCGATCATCGATCTCTAAAAATAGTTCGATCATCGTTGCATGTTGGCGCTCAACTATTACCTCATTGAGTGCCCAACCATTTGCCACTTCGGCACCTTTGCGCACGACTGAGTATTTCAATGTCATACGCGAATCAATGACATATTTCTTCTTACCTATCGCACCGACTACGCTCTCTAAACCTAACTCCTCTACTTCAGCCAAAAACCCTACATGCCCAAGATTCACGCCCAGCAGTGGAATTTGCTGCATACGTGTGACTTCGGCCGCCCTCAACATTGTGCCATCGCCGCCGAGTACAACACCGACTTCTAGCTCTGGAAGATCTTTGACTGCGCACTTTGTTACATTCGCGATTTCAATATCTGAAATCGTAAAGAGGTTAAATCCAGCGGCGCTAAACTCTGCCGCTAACTTAATGGCTGCCTCAACTGCTTGTGGCCGTGTTGGATTACAGACGATTAATAGGTTGCGCATTAGGCTGGTCCCTCCGCAATGGCCTTATCGAGTGCAGCGCTATCAATTGCTGGAGCACCACGGCGAAGCCATAAAAAGTACTCAACGTTTCCAGCTGGACCAGGTAGTGGACTTGCAGCGATCGCCATAGTTCCAAGGCCGACATCATATGCAGATTCAGCGACATCAATGACAGCGGCCCTTCGAAGTGCGGGATCGCGTACGACTCCCCCGGCACCTAATTTTTCACGACCAACCTCAAACTGTGGCTTGACCATAACTACGTAATCGGCCTGCGGTTTTGAAACAGCGGCAAGGGCGGGAAGGACTAATGTCAGTGAGATAAAAGATAAATCTGCGACAACTAAATCGATGGGCTCTCCAACAACATCACCCGTCAAATGCCTAATGTTGGTGCGATCTAAAATACTTACTCGTGCATCTTGTCTAAGCTCCCACGCTAACTGCCCATAGCCAACATCAACGGCCACGACATGAGCTGCATTTCTGCGCAGTAAAACATCGGTGAAGCCACCAGTAGATGCCCCCGCATCCAAACAGCGCTTACCCTCGACCATCACACCGGCAAAGGAGTCCAGAGCCCCAGCTAACTTGTGGCCGCCTCGTGAGACGAAATCATCACGTTTTCCTGCAAGTTTTATCGAAGTTTCAGCATCGACCATCGTCGCAGGCTTAGTAGCTGGGATTCCATTGACTAAGACCGAACGTGATTCGATGAGATCAGATGCATTTTCGCGTGAGCGTGCAAGATCACGTCGAACGAGCTCGGCATCTAGTCGTATCTTCATAGCGTTGAAACCTACTACAGCCCATCGATAGATGAGAGAGCTGTAGCGAGCTTGTTATGTAACTCATCGAAGCGTTGGGCGTGATCATTGATCTGCATCGCATCGATTTCAAGGAGCTCATTGCGTATCTCCTCTACCAGGCTCTCACCGTTGACTACGTTCTCCTCACTCATTTACTACTCCCCTTCTTAGTTGCAGCTCTCTTAGCGCTGGATTTTTTAGGGCTAGTTTTTTTCAACGCCGGTTTTTTAGCCCCCGCCTCCTTAGGCACCGACTTCAAGCGAGCTACCTCTTCCTTGAGCGCTTCAAACTCTCCGCGCTTAACAAAGCCCATCTTGGAGACCGATCGCTCGACCTCATCTTCAATCTTTACCTTCAACGCCTCGCCACCTTCGCGCATCCATGCATTGACGGCGGCGACAACCTCGGTTGCACTCGTATCGCCATCTGTAACCTTTGTGAGGTAGGTACGAAGTGTTGAAAAAATATCATTGGCCATAGTGCTAAGAGTACCTATATCCGCGCAATCCCTATCGCTTCTACTTGCCAGCAACTAGCAAGACCGCCCGAGACCTCAATCCATTCATCACCCTTGAAACTCAGTGCGCTATGGCGAGATTTCGCACTCCAAGCCGCGATATCGAGGGTATAGACCCCATCGCCCTTATCACGCGAGAGGGTGAGTCAAAACTCAACGACCGTATCCCCACTCGGTAGCTCTTTTTCAATCGCAGGAGCCGATACCCTCCCGCGCAGTAGGAGATCATTGAGCGAGTGGTCAGGCTTACTATCAGTACTTTCACTCTTCTTTGTAACCATTATGTGACCCCTTGTACCTGGTTTGGAGATCCCAGAGTTGTGCAGAGGGCTGACAGATCGACAATCAATATGAGCACGGTGTGGATAAAATTAGGAATCTACATCTTTGGTCTTGGTCCTGCTCCTACATTTCCATAACGATGATTTGTAATTGAGACGCTCTGTTCCAGTAACCACCGAGGGCGAAGCATACGATAGCTAAACCCAGGCTTTCGAAGAGAACTTAACTAACGACCAGAAAAAATATCGGCAAACCTAGCTAACAATGCCGAACCAGAAGAGGATCGATTGGATTCAATTCGATCGGCCCGCCGATACGCACCATATATCGCCTGCACACCTAGCCATCGAAATGGCTCAGGCTCCCAATTACGGTTTTTCCGGTCGATCCAAGGTAGCGCAGTTATGGCAGTGGAGCGCAATAAAACTAAATCAGCGATTGTTCTACCTGCAAGATTGGAGGCAGCAACTCCCTGTCCTGTGTAACCACCTGCCCAGCCCAATCCACTAGTTTTGTCGTAACTAACTCCTGCGCACCAATCCCTCGGTACTGCCAGAACTCCTGACCACGCAAAAGGAATTGCCACTGCTTGGGTGGCAGGAAAGAATCGGTGTAAAGCTAACTTCAGCGAGGCAATTGTCTCCTCTGAAGTATTACCTAAAGCATCAAAGCTATTTGCATATGCATAAGGGTTACCACGACCGCCAATTGCGATCCGCCCATCAATAGTTCGCTGAACATAAGTGTAGGCATGGGCATAGTCCGAAAGCGTCTCAGCATGATCCCATCCAATCTCTCTCCAAATTTCTGGACTTAAAGGCTCGGTCGCAATCATTGAACTATTCATGGGTAACCAGCGTCGAGTTTGTTTTGGTAATCGACAAGTAAAGCCTTCAGTAGCGCGAATAATAGATTTCGCTCGTAATCGATGGTGGGCAGTATCTACATATCCAACGCCATACTTCTCAGCCGGTGATTTTTCGTAAATCTTGACACCTAACTTTTCAACTGCATGCGCAAGCCCGATAACTAATTTAGCGGGGTTAATGCGTGCGCAATCGGGGGTGTATGCACCGGCAACAACATTGGGAATCTTTATTCGCTCTGAAATCTCCGGCACGCTCTCCATGCGCCAACCTTGCGAGCCGACCTCCAACATCTGTTCAACGGCAACATCTGCCTTTAATCTCGCCGCCTGTGCCGCACTGGTAGCGATTCGAATGCATCCCGATTTGATGGCATCGATATCTATCTCTAACTCTTCAGTTACATGAAGCACTTCATCGACCGTTGCAATCATCGCTTTAACTAATTCAATTACTGCCGAACGTCCGCCATGTTTTTCATAGAGTGATAGCGAGCCAGGAACCGAGGCCGCTAGCCAACCACCATTTCGACCAGAGGCACCAAAACCCACGAACTCCGACTCTAGAACTGCAATCTTTAATGAAGGCGCTAAAGTGGCCAAATAATATGCACTCCACAGTCCGGTATAGCCAGCTCCTATTATCACAACATCAAAGCTGGCATCGATCTCTAAGGCGGCTCTCGTGGCTACTCCATCGATACCTGATGCATCCCACCATAAAACCTCTCTCGAAGTACTCATAAGCTGGGTGGAGAGATTACAAACAAAACTCTAGCTGGATCCATACCAATATTTGTTACCGAGTGTGGCGAAGAGCTTCGATACTCAATAGAGTCTCCCACCTTTAAATCATGTGACTGTCCATCGATAACAATTATCAGATCCCCCTCCAAAACTATCAATAACTCTTGCGAATCTCCATGTTTATGGGATAGTCCTCCCGTTGAAGCCTGCGGTTCGTACTGACACTCCAGAACCTCAAGGTTCTGCAAAGGTTTTCGAGTCAACATATATTTTCTTACTCCCGGAACGTGGATCATCGGCCTATCGTTGGCATGAACTACACGATAACCGGAGCTATTGACCTCATCAAAAAGATCAGCGACCGTTAAACCGAGTGCACCGGCAATCGTATGCAGAATCGAAATACTTACGCCACTTGCCCCGCGCTCTACTTGGCTAAGAAAACTTTCACTGACACCGGCCTGTAACGCTACTTGGCGCAACGTTAATTTTCTTCCCTTTCGAAAACTGCGCAACCGTTCGCCTAAGGCTTTTTCGGGCTGATCGTTCACTTTCTTTTCAAGCACGGCTGTTACCCCCATACTCTCCGGTTAGAGTTTTAGTAATATCCCGCGCATTGGATTCGCTTTGGTGCAGTACTAACGCAACAACTCCTACTGCAAAAAGAGTTACCAAAAACATTACCGTAGATACCGCCGCAATCTCGGGTCTTAAAACACTGCGTACTGCACTAAATACATACACGGGCCAGGGTGTACTCCCAGCGACACTGACGAAAGTTGAAATAATTGTGTCATCCAAACTCAGGCTAAATGAGAGTAATAGTCCAGCCAGAACGGCAGGAAACATTAAAGGTAAAGTGACTTGGCGAAATCGGCGAAATGGTGGTGCATATAAATCTGCCGCCGCCTCTTCTAAAGATTCATCGATACCCGCCATTCGTGAACGTATTATTAGGGTGACAACGGCTGTAGAAAAAAGTGAGTGACCAATCCATAATCTTATTAATCCATTGGTAAAAAACGACCAACTCTCGCCGAGCCGAACATCCCAAATAAGCAAAGCAATTGCACTCACAATCTCAGGCGTAACGAGTACAAGTGCAAGTAGGGCAACAAAAATAATCTGCCATTTTCCTGGCCTTCGAGCAAGTGCGATGCCAGCTAAAGATCCAAATAGCGTTGCAATAATTGCAGATCCGATAGCTGCATATATAGAGGTACGAATAGCTGAATGCACTACCCCATTAGAGAGAAAAGAAGCATAGGCAGATAGTCCGGCACCATCCCAAATTTCTAGGGAGCGGCCAGAATTAAATGAAAAAACAACGATCGCCACAATTGGTGCGAATAAGAAAAGGAAGACAGCTATCGCCCACATCCCAAGTAAAGGTCGAACCCAATCTCTCATACCGCAATAGCCAATTCAACTCGACGCCGATACCTAATGATGTGCCGGCCAACAATTGCAATCAAGCCAAAAAATAGAACAACCGCTGCGATGAGAAGTATGAGT
Organism: Candidatus Planktophila sp.; assembly: GCA_009691145.1. Lineage (GTDB taxonomy): Bacteria > Actinomycetota > Actinomycetes > Nanopelagicales > Nanopelagicaceae > Planktophila. The sequence goes on from SHVG01000013.1 coordinate 20,453, forward strand.
ACAACGGCCATCGCCGAGCCCAAAGCCCAGTTTTGTGCAACGAGGAATTGGTCGTAAATCATTCTGCCCGCCATATTGCCTTTAGCCCCGCCTAAAACCGTAGCAGTAATAAAATCACCGCTAAGTGGAATAAAAACTAGTAATAGACCCGCAATAATTCCAGGTGAGACAAGTGGAATCGTTACTTTAAAAAGCGTGCGCACGCGTCCCGCCCCTAAATCCTTACTGGCTTCGCGAAGGCCAGGATCCAATCGATCGAGGGCGACATAGAGCGGCAATATCATCAATGGCAGATAGTTATAAACCACGCCCAGCTGTACCGCGCCTCTCGTATCCAGAACCTCTAATGCAGTTGAATGCAAACCTAGAAAGTGTAAAACACCGGCAAATATGCCAGAGGGTGCCAGCAAGATTCGCCACCCAATGGTGCGCACCAAAAAATTTGTCCAGAATGGAATCAAGATCAGTGCAAGAAATATCGGTCTGCGCGAAGGAGGAACACGTACTGATAGCCAGTATGCAAATGGGAATCCAATTAAAAAACATAGTGCAGTACCAGTGAGGGAAATTCGTAAAGTACCCATAAATGTTTGAAAGAACGTACTGCTTGCCGCTAACTTATATTGCCCAAGGCTCAGTCGATCAGTGGCGATAGAGTGATAGAGATCTGGTTTATAGCCAAAACTATAGAAAAGAATCCACAGCACAGGAACTGCAAAGAAAAAGGCAAACCAAAACCACGCCGGCAGAGCCAGTGCGCTTCTGGGAAGCTTCAGTGCAATTTTACTTATCCCGCCTTAGCTTTAGTCTTGCTATACATCTCAACCAATCGCGCTTGAGCGCTATTAATTTCACCGGTATCCATAGTGGCAATTTGCGCAGGTGTGAAGAAGATCAAATCTAGATACTCAAGCTTCGCCGCTTTAGCTTTTTCTTCATTTCCCATAATGCCGGTGTTGTAACCGGTGTACTGCATATCGGTGAAGGCATTTACAGGATCGAGAATAAAATTAATCCAGGCATGTGCGGCAACGGGGTTCTTAACACCAGCGGCGATAGCCCAGTTATCCATCCACAACTCTGTTCTTGGAGTTGGAAGTACCCACTTGTAGCGTTCTGGATTTTTACTAGCTAATAGACCTTGACGGGCATCTCCATTCCAGAGCTCAGAGAGTGCGTAACCGCCTTGCGCTAATTTAATTCCAGGGTATGAATCAAATGCTTTGATGTGAGAGGCAAAGTCATCTACCAGAAATTTCTCTGCCGCATCGAGCTCGGCCTTAACTTCAGTTGCCCAATAAAAGCCTTTTGCCCAGAAATAAATCGCGGCAACTTCGGGCGGTGAATCTAAGACTGATACCTTTCCGCTGGCCTCGTGTTGGGCAGCATCGATAAAATCTTGCCAAGTAAGCATTGGTCGCTTAATTACTTTGGTGTCATACATATATCCAGTAGTGCCCCAGTCTTTACAAATACTGTAATCATTTGTGGGATCCCAGGAGCGTCCTAGCAAAGCGGGTTCGACTTTGGCCAGATTGGGAAGTTGCGCCTTATCAAATTTTTCAAGTAAGCCATTTTTGATCATCTGTGGGATATATGTGCCCGAAGGAATGACTAGGTCATATCCTGAGGTACCTTTGGCGGCGGAGAGTTTTGCGATCATCTCTTCATTCGAGCTATAAACATCGATTTGAACGGCGGGACCAAAGGCGCTGGTAAAAGCGGTAACTAGATTTGGATCATCATACTGCGCCCAGTTATACATATTTAACTTACTTTCAATAGGAGATGGCTTAGGCGCTGCACTACTTAGCTCTCCAGCCTTAGGAGATTTGGATGTGCTGCATCCAGCAAGTAATAGCCCGCCGGAGATAACACCGACGGCTGATCCCAAAAGAATCGATCGTCTACTAAATCGATGAGCAAATTCTTCACTTGCCAATATGCGTGTTATTTTCGGAGCTTCCTTCATATCTATTACCTTTCGTTAGTGGATGTTGGATATACATGGACGTCAAGATCAGACCACGAACAAGAAACCGTGGTCCCAACTCCTATATTTGGCGCGTCAGAGCGGCTGTACTTTGAAATAATTTCACTACGACCTGGAACTCTGATAATTAATTGAACAGAATCGCCTAGGTGGGCGATACTTGCTAACTCCCCTTCAATTCGATTTAACGAAACTCCATGAGTAGCTGCATTATCTGCAACTTGTAAGGAGATAGTTTCAGGTCGAACAGATGCGAGCACGTTAGATTCATTTGCAATAATCTGTGAATGCTTCCTAGATGAACTCAGGTTCACCAATTCATTTGTCACAAGACGGCCTTGTTCTTGGGCAACTCCATTAAAAAAATTCTGTTGCCCAATAAAACCTGCCACAAAGGCAGAGTTCGGATCCTCATAAATTGTATCGGGCGTATCCAGCTGCACGATCTCTCCCTCGTTCATAACCGCTACTCGATCACTCATCGATAGCGCCTCTTCTTGATCGTGAGTAACAAAGATAAAAGTAATTCCTAACTGGCTTTGCAATAGTTTTAATTCGATCTGCATTTCTTCGCGTAGTTTTCGATCCAGCGCACCTAAAGGTTCATCTAAAAGCAGGACGCTGGGTTGATTAACTAAAGCCCGCGCGAGGGCTACCCGTTGTTGCTGTCCACCTGAAAGTTGCTTGGGTGATCGCTTGGCAAAGCTCACCATGCGCACCATCTCCAAGGCCTCGCCAACCCGCCGATTGATTTCGCCCCTTGCCACATGTTTTTGCATCAGGCCATAGGAAACATTTTCTGCGACCGACATATGCGGAAATAACGCATAGGCCTGAAAAACCGTATTGACATCTCTTTTGTAAGGTGGCAACCCTGCAACGGATTTTCCAGAGATTAATATCTCGCCGGTATCTGGGGTTTCAAAGCCCGAGAGCATCCGCAAAGTTGTTGTTTTGCCACAGCCACTTGGCCCTAATAACGAGAGAAACTCTCCCGGCCGGACCTGCAAATTAAAGGATCTGACGGCGAAGGTTTGATCAAAGCGTTTGGAAACGTCGACGAGTCGAACTGCGCCCCGCTCTGCACGGTCAGAATCTTTCACCTCAGGTCAGCCCCCCTACAGCAAAGAAGAACTGAACTCCTTCTTCATTTGCTCTGCAGTGTAACGCTATCCCCCGAGACCACTTTTAGCAAGGGCTCTGTCACACAATGGGAAGGTTATTTAGGTCAGTGCACGAGAAGTTTAATCGGGACCGCCTTGAACGCCTGACTAACCGGGCAGCCCTCTTTCGCAGCTTCAACAGCCGCGGCTATGCCAACTCTTGGTTGAAAATCGACTTCGGCAGAGGTTCAGAGCTCAGTAGGTGGAGTTCCTGCCTTTGTGAGCGCACAGGAAAACGCTATAGAGAAACACGCGGAATGCGCCGCGGCGATCACCTCTTCTGAACTTGTCACACCATTTGGTTTCGCACTTCGCGCCGGCCAAGAGACTGGAAAAACCCCCACCCCGGAAGAGTTAAGTGTTACATCTCCCTTGCCCTCTAAAAGTGTTCCATTCTAAACCGTTGAAGCTTTTCGTGTAGTTGCCATGGATTTCTCCTTTAGTAAAAATTAATTACCCATAATTCTACAACGCAGTGATTATTTCGCATCTCAGATTCTGTAATGATCGCTAACTAACCGGAGCCAATTTTATTTTCAATGAAAATGTAGTAATCGGAAACTCATTAGCGGTCATTTGCATCGGTGGTCTCCTCAAAATCTAATGCAGCACACTTTGCAAACCACTCTTTCGCCTCATCGATTCGTCCGGCAGCATCCAGTGCGTCGGCATAGGCATAGCGAAGACGCACAGCCCACTCTTCGCTCTCATTCGATAAATCTTTACATGTTAATGTAACGACAGCTGCATCAACTTCGCCAAGATCTCGGCGGGCACCCGCGGCGACGATACGCATCTCGATCTCTTCGGCCTTTGCTAATCGTTTAACTTCAGGAGAGCCGGCTAATGCCAGTGCTTTTAAAGGGTTTCTGAGTCCTCGTTCGCAATCTGCCATGACGGGCCACATCGTTACATCACCAGAGATACGATGGGCGGCGCGAAGCTCTTTTAAAGCGATCTCATAGAAGCCTGCACGGTATGCAGCAAGTCCTGCAGATTCGCGGACAACAGCTAAGCGACCAGCGTGATGTGCTGCAGCAACTCCATGTTTATGTGCAAGCAATGGATCGCTATCGGCATAGAGCGCTAAACACTCTAAATGTCGTGCAACAACTTTTGCATTTTCAGGTGAGAGCGAAAGTAGTTCGGCGCGTAAAGATTTATCGAGCTCCTCCCCCGTAATTTCTTCTGGAATATCGGGTTCAAATATTCGTGGGCGCAGACGTGATTGATCGCGCTCCATCGGTGCAGGTCTGGTTCCGCGGGGATCGCTTCCATCGCGTGTTTGACGAGGTGCACCGGCGCGCGCATTTGATCCCCCGCGCGCAGGTAAATCTTCACGCCGGCGTGAACTATTAGGCCCTGAGGGCTTGGATGAAGAGGGGCGTAATGGAGGTCTATCTTTATTCTCCATTTTTTCCTCCCTTCATCAATAATTATTTACAGATTAATTCTAGAGAAATAAAAAAGGGGCGCTCGTTAAAGCGCCCCTTTTTATAAAAGAAGTCCGGCGACGTTCTACTCTCCCACAAGGTCACCCTTGCAGTACCATCGACGCTGGGAGGCTTAACTTCCGGGTTCGGAATGGGACCGGGTGTTTCCCTCTCGCTATGGTCGCCGAAACACCATTGAGTTTTCGGTCTAGATAAAAAGGGGTCAAAGCCTTCTTATCTCTTTAGCGGATCTCGAGACCGTATCTCGAGAGCCACACAGTGGACGCGTAGCAACTTTGTAGTTAAATCCTCGGCCTATTAGTACCGGTCAGCTCCAAGGCTTGCGCCTTGTCCACTTCCGGCCTATCAACCCAGTCGTCTAGCTGGGGGCCTTACCTGGTAAACCAGTGGGAAACCTAATCTTGAAGCGAGCTTCCTGCTTAGATGCTTTCAGCGGTTATCCCTTCCGAACGTAGCTAATCGGCGGTGCTTTTGGCAAAACAACCGACACACCAGAGGTTCGTCCAACCCGGTCCTCTCGTACTAGGGTTAGGCCTTCTCAAGTTTCCTGCGCGCACAGAAGATAGGGACCGAACTGTCTCACGACGTTCTGAACCCAGCTCGCGTGCCTCTTTAATGGGCGAACAGCCCAACCCTTGGGACCTACTCCAGCCCCAGGATGAGACGAGCCGACATCGAGGTGCCAAACCTTGCCGTCGATATGGACT
>SHVG01000014.1 GCA_009691145.1 Candidatus Planktophila sp.
GGCTTTTGGACCCCAGACTCCAACAGTTGTGTAGCTGGATGTTAGATCGAAGATTTGTGCCGAACCATCTGATGGCAGTAAATCGCTGAACCATTTCTTATCGGCCATTCCATGTGCACCACCAGTTACTACGCGGAAATGATTGGTATCTAAGCGCATGATTGTTAAATCTGATTTGAAGCCGCCATTTGGCCCCAGTACCGGCGTGTAAACAACACGCCCGATTGCAACATCCATCTGGCGCAGCGCAGCTTTTTGCACAACGGCAACTGCCCTTGGCCCAGTCACATCAAAGAGGGCAAAGGCTGAAAGGTCGACGATACCGGCGCTTTCGCGCATTTGAAGGTGCTCTGCATTGATAATCGGTGACCACCAACGTGACTCCCATTCGGCAGTACGTGGCATGACTCTGTCACCAAACTTTGCAACCAGACTCTTGTTGGACTCATACCAAAATGGTCGCTCCCAACCAGCGGTCTCATAAAAGACTGCGCCCAGCTCTTTCTCTGCCTCATAAAATGGAGAGAGGCGAACATTTCGATTTGATGCATACTGCTCTAGTGGGTGCACGATTCCATATGTCTTGTTAAAGCTCTCATCAACACGGGCCTTGATATGAAACTCGGCCTTTTGATGATCATGAAAACGGGCAATGTTAGATGAGTGCAGATCGATTTCTGAGTCTCCAAGAACCATCCACTCGGCAACTGACTTAGACGTTCCTGGTCCCTCTTTAATCCAGACTGCGGCAACTGACCACAGACCTTTGACCTCTGGAGTTTCGCCAAGGATTGGCATTCCATCGGGTGTGTAAGAAAGGATTCCATTGACTGCATATTTTTCCCGGACATTTTCATCGCCAACAATCGATGGCATTAACTCGTAAGCATGCTCATCTTGGATATCGAAGTCGGCCTGAGTAAATGCAAACTCAGTTGGCGAAAGCGCCGCGGTTGCATTTGATGGCAGATCTGCGGGAGTGTAAAGAATTGGGCGATGAGCATATGATCCGATCTCAAGACCTGTACCGTGTTGGCGTTCGTACATGAATACATCCATGTCGCGCACGATTGGCCACTCGATATCGCCCTTAGTATCTTTGAAAAACGGGACTGGCCCAATGTCTTTCATCTGATGGACTGCAGGTGTCAGTGGAATATGTGCACCAGCCATTTCGGCAAGCTTGGGAGACCAGCATCCAGTTGCAATAACAACATAGTCGGCCGTTACGGCTCCTTGATCGGTAAGAACACCAGTTACATGGCCATTTTCAACGGTGATATCTAGGACTTCGATGTTGGCAAATGATTGTGCGGCACCCATTTCAATTGCATGTTCGCGCATTAAAGTACCTGTCCGTAATGAGTCAACGACGCCTACTGTCGGCTGGTAATAACCGCCCATAATCACGCTCTCATCGATGTATGGGACTAACTCTTTAACCTGGGCAGCTGTAAGGATTCGACCACCATCGATTCCCCATGATTTAGCAGATGTGATGCGTCGTGCAAGCTCTTGCATGCGCTCTGGAGTACGTGCGACTTCAATGCCGCCTGTCTGAGTGAATGTCCCAAACTCTTTGTACTGGCGCATACTCTCAGCGGTAATCGCCGTCATCTCCTTTGAGTGATCGACGGGAAAAATAAAGTTAGATGCATGCCCAGTTGATCCTCCAGGATTTGGCAGAGGTCCCTTATCGATCTGGACGATATCCTTCCAGCCCAACTTAGCAAGGTGATAGACCATGCCGTTGCCGACGATACCTGCGCCAATAACGACACACTTTGCCTTTGCAGGTAACTTGCTCATAGCTTTTCCTCGTTCTTATCTTAGTGGTGGTTTATAAAGATTTACGGATCGATGCTTCGAAGCCCTCAATATGATCGCGCATCGCTTTACCAGCAGCCTTTGAATCTCCGCTGGCGATGGCTTCTAGCAATGCTTGATGTTCGATAATCGCGGCGGTTAAACCTGCAACTCGATCGAGTGCTAAAAACCAGATTCGCAATGCATGGGCGTAGTAGTTATCTAAAGCTGCAGATAGAAACTGATTGTGAGTACATTGATAAATGTGGTGGTGGATACGTTGATCGAGTCTAATCAAGGTCGCCATATCTAAATTACCCTTCAGTCCTTTAATCTCGGTGATGAGAGATTTAGTCGTAAGCTGATCGGCCGGAGTTGATCGTGATGCTGCAAGTTCGGCCGCCTTAATCTCTAGGACGGCGCGGACTTCAGAGAGTGCTGAAAGATTGTGAACATCGACGCTAGAGACAAACATTCCGCGCCGTGGATAGACGTCAACTAATTTCTCATTGGCCAGCAAGCGCAGAGCTTCGCGAATTGGTGTGCGCCCAAAACCTAAGGTCGACATGAGCTCGCTCTCGCTAATTAAAGAGCCTGGTATGAGTTCGAGAGTAATAATCATCGAACGGATGCGGCTATAGGCCTCCTCCGACAACGAGCTACTGGCTCGACGGAGGATATGGATTGCCTGGCTCACGGGATTGATGATATATCAGTGATATACAGATTGATATAGCGCTGAGCCAGGGGTTTTATGACAGGTAGTACTTTTTAAAGAGCCAGGCCGAGGCGGTAAAGCCAACGCTCAGGATTAGCCACCGATATAGCCCCTGGGGCATACGGGCCGCCCATCGTCCCCCAAAAGTCCCGCCGATACTTGCCCCCAGCAAGAGAGCGATAACAACTGGCCAGTCGGCGCGACCGCTAAAGATGTAGATGATGTTGGAGATGAGCGAGGTCCACCCAACGATTAAGTTTTTCGCGGTATTGAGCGTCTTACTATCACGGCGAATATCGCGCGCTAAAACTGCAATAACCATCACGCCCTGGCCAGGCCCAAAGTATCCGCAGTACAAGCCGCTAGCTGCGATACCGATTTTTTCAACTAGCTCGTGACGTGCACTGCGATCGGGCTTTGCCTTAATAAGAAATGAAAGGCTGGCAAATAGAAGTAGAAAGGGCACCATCTTTTCAAAGACACCCGCTGGGACCGTCAATAGGGCCACTGCACCGATAGTCGAGCCTATGATCGAGATGATAATAAGTTTTCTATACTCTTGGAAATATGCGCGCATCTGATGTCGAACGGCGATGAGGGCAAAAAAGTTTGCAGGTGTTACACCGAGTGCATTTGATATCGCCGCGCTCACTGGTGACATGCCAGTTGCAAGCAATACTGGATATGAAATAATCGATGCCCCGCCTGCCATTCCATTTATTCCACCGACGAGGATTCCAACGGCAAAGATAATGATGTACTCGAGCATGGCTTAACCATACAATGGCGATATGGAAAAAGGGGTAGAAGTCCGATTTTTTGCCGCAGCCCGTGCTGCTGCAGGCGTAGATCAAGCTCATTTTAGTAGCGCGCCACTGGCCTTAATCCTCGCAGAAGCCTGTCGAGATAAGCCAGTGCTTGCTCATATTATTTCCCAGTGCAGTTTCTTGCTTGACTCAGTGGCGGTACACGATCAAAGTATTTTGGTAAAAGATGGAAGTGTAATCGATGTGCTTCCACGCTTTGCCGGCGGATAATTAAGCGGTATTAACCCATTCATCCGTACCATCGCTAAATATTTGATGCTTCCAAATTGGTAACTTAGCTTTAATCTCATTAACTAAAGCCGAGCAGGTTTCAAAGGCCTTCTCCCTATGGACGGCTGAAACAGCTACAGCAAAGGCCGTCTCTCCTATTGGAATTTCGCCATAACGATGGGACACGGCAACTTTGACTACGTCAGAGTTATCTATAACAGTCTGTGCAATCACAGTAATTTGATCACCTGCAGTCGGATGTATCTCATACGTCAATGACAATACTTCTTTGCCTCCGTCGTGATTGCGCACATCACCAGTAAAAGTTACAACTGCGCCACATTGCTCATCCGTTACTAGCGCAGTTAAGGCGGCAATCGAAATGAGTTCAGTCGTCACATCTGCACGCATGAGCTCTGACATCAGTGATCGACTCCATCTAACTGATCCAAAATGTGACCTGCAAGGCGATCGATAATTACTAAGCCATCGCGAACGGCTCCTGGTGAACCGGGAAGATTTATAATCAACGAGGACCCATTTGTGCCAGCTAGGCCACGTGTTAAATCTGATGTTGGAACTTTCTCCCGTGCATATGCACGAAAAGCCTCCATAAAACCTGGGATGAGTTTTTCAATAAATGGCGCCGTAGCTTCAGGAGTCACATCCGTTGGTGAAACCCCAGTTCCGCCAGTTGTCACAATTAAACGTGCTTGATTAGCCAAAGCTTTAACAATCTGCGCCGAGATCGCATCGATCTCATCGGCAACAATTACTGGCGCATTCACGCTATAGCCCAGTTGTTGCAGTCCAACTTTTAGAGCCTCACCGCTTAAGTCTGCATAGACTCCTTGGGATGCACGATTGCTAGCCGTTATTACACAAGCACTGCGTAAATTCACGCGCGCTTCCAATCACCATTCTTGCCGCCGGATTTTGAGTCAATGCGAATATCGGTGATAGTCGCGCTTGGGTCAAGGGCTTTGACCATGTCGATAATAGTTAAACCCGCAACGCTCACTGCAGTTAAAGCCTCCATCTCAACACCCGTTCGATCTGATGTAACCACTTGAGCCGCAATTGCAACACCAGAATCGGTAATCGATAAATCAATACTTATTTTGTTAATTGCAATTGGGTGACACAGTGGAATCAGCTCACTTGTCTTCTTCGCTGCCATGATTCCAGCAATACGCGCCGTTGATAGGACGTCACCTTTAGGTGTTGCACCATCACGCAAAAGCGCCACAACATGGGCAGATAAATTAACATGGGCAGAGGTATCTGCGATGCGCAGAGTAATTTCACGGCCGGTAACATCGACCATATTGGCCTGGCCCGCGCTATTGAGATGCGTTAATCCATCGCTCATGTGGTTGAGTCTAATTCCTTAGGGCAGCCATAGCCAACGGACAGATTCACCTGCTGCAGTGAGCTCTTTAGTAACTACTGCGAAGCCAGTTGAATGCGCTAACCCTCGCAGCATCGCTGAGCCTAAATACTGACCTACCTCAAACTGAGCATCCACGATATTTCCAATTACTAATCGGGTGAATCCTGTGGGCGCAGTAAGTTCACGGCGTGTTATTACAGTTGGCAGATCTTGTTGGCTTTGCCCAAGCATCGATGCGATTACAGGTGCTCCTAATGACATCAAGGCCACGATTGCAGATTGTGGATTTCCGGGTAGGCCAAAGATTGCAGTTGTTCTAGTTCGCGCCAAAAGCATTGGGTGGCCTGGACGCACGGCAACGGTATCGACAAGTATTTCGGCATCGATTTGAATTAAAGCATCATGAAGGAAATCACGGGGGCCTTGAGCAGTACCGCCCGTAGTAATAACAATATCGACGAGTGCGCAGGCATCACTGAGAGCTTTGACCACACGTGAAATCTCATCGGAAATATATTGAGTAGCCACAATTTCGCAACCCATTTTTTCTAACCAGCCTGGTAGCTGTGGTCCTAAGGCATCACGAATCAATCCCTCACTTGGAACGCCCTCTAACTGAATTTCATCGCCCAATAAAACAAGTGCCACTCGAGGCTTTCTAGTAACACTGACATGATCTAAGCCCGCGGCCGAAAGTAGACCAATTTTCCCTGGATTCAAAACAGCCCCTGCTTTGACTAGTAAATCACCCGACTTGCATTCATGGGCCGCTGGGCGAATATCATGATTCTCGACAACGTCGCCTTTAAGGATATTTCCACTTACTTTCGCAATCTCCCAGCGGATTACGCCAAATGTCCCGGCAGGAATAACTCCACCAGTAGCAATTCCAACTGCAGTTGCATCTGCTAATTCGCCTTTCATTGGCAGTCCGGCTTTAACCTCACCGACTATTGTCCATGGACCAGTACCTGCAACTGCATATCCATCCATTGCAGATGTTGCATATGTTGGTAGATCACACAGGGCATGGGCATCGGTTGCTAGAGTGCGATCAACACCGTGGCTAACATCTATGAGCTCACTTGGCAGAGCGCTAAAAGACTGAGACGCGATTTTTCGTGCCTGATCCCAACTGCCTTCGATAAGTGCACTCATAGCTAGGAATTATCCTTTACCTGCGCCGCAAAAGCGATTGCTGTATCTAGATCGGCCACGGTATCGATATCCATCAAGGCCTGTGCGACCACGTGCGTCATTTCAATTTCATGAACCATGAGGTGCGATACCAACTCTTGCATGGACTTGCCGTGGACTTCGCCCATATCTGCAAGCGCCCTTTCAACGGATTCGGTTCGGTAGACCGCAGCCAATGGCTGCTTAAAGCCTTGGGCATCGACATACATAACGGCATCATCATAGGATGTGATGGAATTGAAAAGATCTAATACCGGCGATGTTGCAAAGGGCATATCGGTTGCAATGAGTGCGACTAATTCGCTTTTGCATTCATCAAGGCCAGCTTTAAATCCCGCCACCGGCCCGCCGCCAATTGGATCTTCGTGCACGCATAGATACTGCGAACTTTGAATCTTTGGATCTTTTCCGACGATAATTATTTCAAACTCCGATGGAATCGACCTAAGAATTAAGGCGATTAAACTCTGGCCCGCAATTAAGGCCTGCGATTTATCTGAGCCAAAGCGCGCACTTGTACCACCGCTTAAAACGATGATGCTCGCACTTTTGGATTGCATCTGGCTAGGATACTGACTATGGCATATGCCCGTGGTGAAGCTAACGCATTAGGCTGGCGTGACTTAGTAGTTACCCCAGACGAGGCCCACATCGGCCACCAGTTTCCAACGGCAAGCACTCCCCTATTGGTGCTGCATCACTTATCTGACTTACATGTATGCGATGCACAATCACCAACACGTCCTGAGTATCTAGATCGTTGGGCCGATCCCGATAGTCCCATCCGCGGCACAGTTGGCACTATTGGTACGTACCGGCCGCAGTCGATGTTGTCACCACATGTTGTCGAAGCGATGATTCAATCCCTCAACACGATTACTACTGGCCCGCTTTCTGGACATGCAATTGATGGCGCAATTATTACTGGAGATACAACTGATAACGCTCAGTTAAATGAGGTTAGCTGGTACTTAGCACTCTTAGATGGTTTAGATTTTCGCCCTGATTCAGGTGATCACCAGCGATATGAAGGTGTCATCGATGATGGTGCCGCACATTACGACACGCGATATTGGCATCCACACGGCACTCCTGCAGGAAAAGAAGATGATGATGCACGGGCAAAGTATGGATTCCCAGTTGTACCTAATCTCTTAAATAGTTGTCGAGCCGCATTTAAAGCAACTGGACTTCACTTCCCTTGGTTTGCAGTGCATGGCAATCACGATGGGCTCTTGCAGGGCACCGTTGCACCCGAACCAAATATTAATAGCGCGATGATTGGCGATAAGCGATACACAGATCTGCCATCGAATGTAACCCTTGCCGATGTACTTTCAAGTTTTCAAGAGATTGGCCCGGCGAGTTACCCTCTGGCCTTGGATGCACCATTTACGCAGGTGAGTGCCGATGTCGAGCGCCGTGCAGTACTGCGCGGTGAATACGCTGCGATGCATGTTGCATCTCCTGGACTACCTAAAGGTCATGGCTTCACGCAAGAGCACATCGATAAGAAACACATGTACTACTCAACACTTATTGGCGCCATAAAACTTATTGTGATTGACAGTGTCAATCACTTTGGCGGCTGGCAGGGCTCCCTCGATGTCGAACAGTTCGAGTGGCTAGAGCGCGAACTCGCTTCAGCGGATCGACCTGTGGTCCTTGCCTCTCACCATCCATTAAGCACGATGTTTAACAGCTACGCACCTAGCGGGCGACGTGTATGTATTGAAGAGATTCAAGAGATGCTCCTGAAATATCCAAGCATCATTGCCTGGTTTGCAGGTCACGAACATCGCCACCATATTAAGTGGATTGGACCCGAAGAAGAAGTGCGTGGATTTTGGCAGATAGAAACGGCATCGCATGCCGATTGGCCGCAGCAATCACGTACTATTGAAATAGTTGCAGATTCTACTGGAGATATCTACTTAGGTCTGAGCATCGTCGATCATGCCGGCGCCATTGATTATGGCGTTGCCACAAGCCCATTAGAAATCGCAGCGTTATCGAGAGTTTTAAGTGCAAATATCTGGCAGAAGCGGGCTGAGCTTGGCGCAAATCACGATGTTAACTGGTGGTGCGGGCAACCAACTGATCGAAATGTAATCTTAAAGATCAATAAGCGTTAAGTGTCCTGACGATTCTTTGTTTTCTCTATGACGTGTGTTGAGCGCAAAATAATTAAAATAACTACCGTCAATCCAGCCCCAGCAAAGTGAAATCCTAAACCGACTGCAACACCGACTGCGGCGGCGGCAAAAACAGTCGCAGCTGTTGTAACACCTTGAATTCCAGATGCATGCTTGTCGGTAAAGATTAAGCCAGCTCCAAGAAAGCCGATACCGGTCATAATGGCGTGCAAGGCGCGAGTGGGATCTCCATACTGTGCGGCGACGTCGATAACAGCGCCGATGGCAACTATTGCCGCCGATGCCGACCCGACCAAGGCCATGGTGCGAGGCCCTGCAGACTTGCCTGCCCGATCACGCTCCCAGCCAATTAGTGAGCCAAGGATCGCAGCGATAACTACGTCGATAATTACCGAAAACTGTTGCCATATATCTATTGAGTGCAGATTAATCATGCTTCTAAGAGTACAACTTTTGAGAGTTCAGAGCCATGATTTAGCCCTATAGAATTGGCTTTATGAGCCAATATCAAATCATGCGCTGGCGTGAAATACCGTCAATGGTAATTGCGCGCGGCGGTGAAACCACAATCAAGGTAATGCTCGCATCACGCTTTCAGGAGGCGATCGATGAGGCGGCTATGCGCCTTGGTGAAATCGATGCCGATGCATACACCGCTGGCTGGAACCGTGATCCATGGGTTGAAGCAAGTGATACACCTGATGTTCTTGCAGCCCGTATCGCTGCCGAGTTAGAAGAGGAATTAAGTGTTGAAAAATTAGAGGCTCTACTTCAAACTATGGGAGATAAATAATGTCAGTAATCTACGAAGCACTTGAAAAAGCAACACTTGTATCCGATGGTGCGATGGGAACAATGCTGCAAGATCGTGGATTAACCGATGGCGGTGCTCCCGAGCTCTGGAACGTTGATAAGCCTGCCGAGATCGAGGCGGTACTCGAGTCATATGCAGCAGCCGGAGCACGTTTTATTACAACCAATACTTTTGGTGGCACTCATGGTCGTCTTGCAATGCACGGACTTGAAGATCGCCTCTTTGAGCTCAACAAGGCCGGCGCCGAAATCGCACGTAAAGTTGCAGATCGCCATCCAGGTTGTTTCGTTATGGGCGACATCGGACCATCAGGGGATTTAATGGAGCCGATGGGCACTATGACTCTTGAAAGCGGGCAAGCTCTATTTGCCGAACAAATCCGGGGATTAGTTGCAGGCGGAGTCGATGCGATTCTTATTGAAACAATGTCTGATCTAGGTGAAGTCGAAGCTGCAGTCAATGCCGCAAACGAGGTTGCGCCTGGCATGCCGATAATTGCAACAATGAGTTTTGATACAAATCTACGAACCATGATGGGTGTTAAGCCAGGAATGGCCGTTACACATTTAGCTGCACTCGGCGTACGTATCATCGGTGCTAACTGCGGCCGTGGTACCGATGAGATGCAGGTTATCGCCCAAGAGATGGTCAACGCTCGCCCAGATGGCGTATTTATTATTACTCAATCAAATGCAGGCCTGCCAAAGCTTCAGGGCGATGAGTTTATTTATGATGGCACACCCGAAGAGATGGCAAAGTACGCGGCAAAGATGAAGACAATGGGAGTCAATATCATTGGCTCGTGTTGTGGATCATCGCCTGAACATACTGCAGCAATATCGGCCGTAATCGCGTGAGGATCGGCAGATGAACTTCAATAAAGTCATTCTCTACTATGGCTTTGCCCCGATTTCAGATCCAGAGGCCGTGAAGTTATGGCAAAAAACTCTCTGCGAATCTCTCAATATCAAGGGGCGTATTCTCATCTCTCCCCAGGGTATTAACGGCACGCTGGGTGGAAACATGGATGATGTTAAGAAATACATCAAGAACACGCGACAGTATCCAGGCTTTAAAAAGATAGATTTTAAATGGTCTGAGGGCACGGGTAATGATTTTCCGAAGTTGAAGATTAAAGTCAAAGACGAGCTCGTTACCTTTGGTAATCCCGGCGAGATTCAAGTCGATGAAAGTGGCGTAATTGGGGGCGGAGTGCATCTGCGTCCAGAGGAGGTTAATAAATTAGTCGAAGAGCGTGGCGATGACGTCATCTTTTTCGACGGGCGCAACGCTTTTGAGGCCAAGATTGGTAAGTTTAAAGATGCAGTAGTACCTAATGTCACCACCTCGCAAGATTTTGTTAAAGAGATTGAAAGCGGCAAGTACGATCACATAAAGGATAAGCCGATCGTTACATACTGCACAGGCGGAATCCGATGTGAAATCCTCTCAGTTGTTATGAAAAACCGTGGATTTAAAGAGGTATATCAAGTTAAAGGCGGCATCGTCCGCTACGGAAATACCTTTGGTGATGACGGTCTTTGGGAAGGCTCCCTCTACACATTCGATGATCGCTTAACCATTGATTTCAGCGATCACACCAAGTTAATTGGTCAATGTGCACACTGCAACGGCCCAACTAAAGAGTTCAGAAACTGCCAAAAAGCCGAGTGCCATCAATTAGTTTTGCTATGCGATGCCTGCTATGAATCGCATCTAGACCGCCCATGCAAGCACGATCGCGAAATTAAGCGCAATCGCGAACTTATTGGCTAATTAAACTAACTTAGTTTGGCGCCAGTGGTATAAATACAGAGGGGCTGCAACGGCAAAGCTAACTAGTGATCCCAACATAGATCTAATGGCTCGGCGCTGCTCATTTGAGGCTTGCGCAGCCAAGACAGCTGGATCTGGTTTAACGGCAGTTTTGACTGCATATGGATCGACAAATGGAGGTTCTGGCAAGACAACTCCTAAAAGACCTTTAAATAAACTGATAACGGAGAACAGGACAACCATGAGTGTAATCAGGCACACTGCGTAGAGATACAGTGATTTCCAATCAACTTTAGTGCTCGTTGGTACTACTACAGATGCTCTCTTTGCAACTGCCTTCTTAACTGTAGCCATGGGATCTCCTTAGTTAGTGGGTGAGCGTTACTTTAGATAAACCCTCAGGTGCATCGGGATCAAAGCCGGATGCGACTGCAAACTCAAGTGCAAAGCGCTGCAAAACTATAGCATCAACGAGGGTAGATGTAATCTCATCATCACACTTTGACCCAGCCATGACTATGTCATCCTCCACTGGACTGCCGCCCATTCCAATCCAGAAAATGCGATGTGTGGTTTTGCGAATCTTTGTCATCGCATCAAGAATTGACTCGGCCGGCAGATGGTGTGGGGCGAGAATAAAGACTTGCGTCTCTTGGGTTAAAGCTGAGATTGGGCCATGCAGATAATCGGCCGTTGATAGACCCTGCACAGATACTTTGCATGTCTCTTGGATCTTCAATGCCGCTTCTCGAGCATTGGCATAAGCAAAACCCCGACCCAGTAGAACAATCTCATGTGCACGGTTGGTATTGGCTACAGCATGCGAAACTAATTCAGGTGCGGCAGCAATTCGTTCAGCCTCACTAATGATCTGCTTTGCATTGACTGCTTTACCTGTCCATGCAGCAACAAGTAGATATGAAATCAACAACTGAGCGTTGTAGGACTTTGTAGCGGCAACGGCTAACTCTGGGCCAGCAAGTAATGAGAAATGGTGATGCGCCACTTTTGCTAGTGGTGAGTTTGTGTCATTTGTCATTGCAATCAGGTACGCGTTGGCTTGGCGGGCCGCAGTAGCAAAATGCACTAAATCAGGAGATTGACCGCTCTGACTAATTGCGATCACAAGCGTGTTGGAATACTTTAGCGATGCGTTATACACAGTTACCGACGAAGGAGATGTGAGACCGACAGGTAAACCAATCTGAGTCTCGATTAAATACTTCAAGAAATGCGCGGCATTATCTGAAGTACCTCTTGCCAAAATAAGTACCGACTGGATTTTTTCTTCTGTCAATACATTCTTGATCGGTTCAAAGACCGATAAATCGCCGAGAATGGCGGAGAAAACCATAGGGGTCTCTGCGATCTCCGAAGACATAACTGCGCCTAATCGCTTCATGTTCCTATCATCCCACATGAAAATAAACTATTGTTCAACCTATGCTTCTAATAGTCGATTTAGGACAATCTGGCACGCGCATTCGCATGGGTGATATCGCGATTAATAGCACCCGGGGCAAGTTAGCTGGAGAGCTTCCACTTGGCGCATTGCGCGCAGTCTTTGAATCCACTAAGAAATTATCGGCCGATGTTGTATCTCTTTCCTGCACCGGCTTTAGCGGAACCGTGACTGATCCCGCAGCATTTTTCGCACTCTGCAATGAGTTTTTTGCTGCACGTAAAGTCGCAGTTATCGATGATGGTTTAGCTGGATTCATCGGTGCGCTACAAGGATCTAATGGCGTTGTGCTATCAATCGGTGGAGGCGTTGTATCTGTTGGCGGCCGTGATGGGGTTTTTGCACATCGCGATGGATTAGGCAGCACTTTCGGTGATGAGGGTGGTGGATTTTGGCTTGGCAAGTTAGGAGTCACTAAGGCGCTTGCAGTACGACAAGGCCGGGACAGTGATGCCAAATTACTTAAAGCTTTTCAATCAAACCTTAGCGCATATGACGCACTTGAATCTAAAAATGGTGCAGAGGCTGCAACCCTTGCAATCAGATCGGCGCGCACACTTTTAGATGCGGCAGATGCTGGGGTCACGTCAGCCATAAAAATCCGCGATGAGGGTGCTTATTTACTAGCACAGACCGTGATTGCTACATGGCTTGGCGCTGGCGGATCTAGCAAAGAAGCTCCTGAAATTGCAATTCATGGTGGACCATCCGGAAATAGTAGTTACGTTAAGGCAATCCAAGGATTTATAGCTCTAGCTTTACCGAACACTCACTTTGTGAGTGCCCGCGGCGATAACTTAGATGGCGCTACATGGATAGCTGAAAATATGGCGGCCGATGCCCCTCCATTGCTTCGTTGGGGCCATGAAGTTTAATCAACTGCGAAGGTCCAAGGGCTGGATAGTATTGCTCGCAACAATCATAGGATTGAGCTACGGAGGATATACATTTGTTCATCGCGCAGTTACAACACAGGTTTATGTCACCAACTGCGGAATCTTAGATTACAAACCAACGGCGCTACTTAAATACTGCGCCGATGCTGGCGTACGAATCGACAAAATTGAATGGAGAACGTGGAGCGCAGATGGAGCAACGGGTGAAGGTCTCTATCAAATCAATGATTGCACGCCAACGTGCGTTGCTGGAAAACCGCACTTTGCCGACGTTGAGATTATTTTAAGTAAAGGTAAGAGTATCGAGGGTAAAAAAGCCCTAACATATATTTCAATTAAGACTAAGGATGGCACGAATCTTCCACTGAGTAATTCACACAGTGACGAGTGGCCAATGGAGCTCGCGGGTTAAATTAATCCTTATTCATTAGCTTTTGAGATTGACTCTTCATGCACACGTGGATGAGCAGCGTTATGAATAATATTTATCGCAAGTGATTATTCTATGCCCATGTCCCACAGCTAACGTGGTGAGGTAAGCAAGAGCGTTGCAGCAAGAAAAAGGATTCCTACTGCAGAAAAGGCGGTTAATGCACGGCGCACCTTAGGCTTGGCTAGAGTAGTGGTAGCCCTTCCAATGATGTGAACAAGAAATGAATACCACGAAGCCGATGTAATGGCTTGAACGATAGATAAGAGAAAGATTCCCCAGCCTAAGTTGAAATCTGTGGGAATAAATGCAGGGATAAAGGCAACGGCAAATACTGCCGCTTTTACATTTGATAAATTTGTTATTAAACCTAAGCGAAATGCTGGTATGAATCCAAATGTTGCGCTTCCTTCATAATCAAACTTGCCAAACTCTTTGCGCAGCGACCATAGTGTTTGCAGAGCCAGAAAAGTTAGAAAAGCAACGCCAGCGTATTTCAACACTGCATATGCAGTATGGGATCTAGCAAAGATTTGAGATAGACCGATGGCTGATGCACCGCCCCAAAAAACAAGTGCCGTGCTGGTTCCGATGAGCGTTGTATATGCCACCTTGGTTCCACCAACAATTGCTTGGCGCAAGATCATTGCAACTGTTTGGCCAGGTACCAGCGCCAATAAAAAGGCAGTTGCAATGAATGCTGGAAGAACCTTCATCAGTGAAAACATACGTAGCCCCGAAGGGATTCGAACCCTCGTAGCTGACTTGAGAAGCCAGAGTCCTAGGCCGCTAGACGACGGGGCCGTGCCTGTATATATAACTAGGACAAAATATATTCAGTTGTAGTACTTAGTGCGCTGGGGTACCAGGACTCGAACCTAGACTTACTGAACCAGAATCAGCAGGGCTGCCAATTACCCCATACCCCAATACTTCAAGCGGTAAGAATACCTTATTGATTAGAGAGTTAATGCCGCCGATATGCGGGCTAAAGAGGCCTCTTTGCCTAGTAATTCCATTGATTCAAAGAGCGGTGGAGAAATTGTGCTGCCAGTTGTTGCGATACGGACTGCACCGAATGCAATACGGGGTTTCAATCCCATCTCATCGATTAGTGATCCTCGTAGCGCAGATTCGATTGCAGTATGTGTCCAGTGACTAATTGGCTCGAGCTCTTTTAATGAACGCTTAAGTACCTCTTTTGCTCCAGCATCGGTGATTTTGGCAAGGCTATCGGCCTCAACTGCAAACTCTTTAACAAAGAGGAATTTAAGCATCGCTGGAACTTCACTAAACATAACAATGCGCTCTTGAATGATCGGCAGTGCACGCTTAACCAGTGCGATTTCATCGGGTGTTCCAGTAATGACATTGGCCTTAATCATGAAGGGTAAGGCCCATGTCAAGAACTCGTCAATTGTTAAGGCGCGAATCTTGTCGCCGTTAATGGCCTCGAGCTTCTTCATATCAAAGCGGGCTGGTGAGCTATTAACTTTCTCTACCGTGAAAAGTTGGCATAACTCTTTCATAGTTATGTTTTCTCGATCATCACCTGGCGACCAACCCAGCAGAGCTAAGTAGTTGCAGATCGCCTCTGGCAAGAAGCCCTTATCGCGATACCAGGCAATCGATACCTCACCGTTGCGCTTGGATAATTTAGCGTTATCGGACCCCATAACAAAGGGAAGGTGGGCAAAGAGTGGATAATCCTCTTCCTTTAAACCCATCGCTTGATAGACACGGATCTGACGTGGAGTAGATGATAATAAATCCTCACCACGCAAAATATGTGTCACCTTCATTAAAACATCATCGACGGCGACGGCCAATGTATAAAGGGGTGAGCCATCGGCGCGGGCTAAGACAAAGTCAGGAACAAACTTGTGATCAAAGGCCACTTCACCGCGGATTAAATCCTTAAACGTTGTACCACCATCTGGCATACGCATGCGCACTACTGCGCCTCGACCCTCGGCCTTGTAGGCTTTGATTTGATCAGAGCTTAAATCGCGACAGTGTCCGTTGTAGCCCGGTGCTTGATTAGAAGCGCGTTGAGCTTCGCGTACAGCCTCTAACTCCTTCGGTAAGCAGTAACAGTGATAAGCATCCTTTTGCTCAATGAACTTGGCTGCCCAGTGCGTATAAATATCTAAGCGCTGCGATTGTAGATACGGCCCGTTATCGCCACCGACTTCTGGGCCCTCATCCCAATCAAGGCCAAGCCATTTCAGAGTATCGATTGCGGCATTGATGTACTCATCGGTGACACGCGTGGTATCGGTGTCCTCGATACGAAAGAGAAATGTTCCCCCTGTATGACGGGCATAGGCCCAGTCAAAAAGAGCTGTGCGGATATTGCCAACGTGCAGATCACCAGTTGGTGATGGGGCAAAACGAACCTTTACTTTCTTGCTCAATTTTTACTCACTTTGTTAGTTAGTTCGCCTAGGCCCTCGATCGACATCGTTGCAGTCCCACCAGCGATCATTGGACCAATACCTGCCGGTGTGCCCGTCAAGATGATATCTCCAGGTAGCAAAGTCATAACGCGGGAAACAAAGTTAATAATCTCTGGAACTTTAAAGACCATGTCGCTTAAATGGGCCGACTGCTTGATTTCACCATTAACGGTAGCCGTAATCTTCTGAGTTCCAGGGATGAACTCAGTATCGATCCACGGCCCTAGTGGGCAGAAAGTATCGAAGCTCTTAGCGCGCGTCCATTGGCCATCTTTTTTCTGTAGGTCGCGAGCGGTTACATCATTAGCGATCGTGTAGCCAAAGATCACATCGTTCACGCGCTCAATCGGAACATCTTTACAGAGACGACCGATAACAATGGCAAGCTCAGATTCGTGATCAATTCGCTCTGACATATCTGGCCAGACGATTGTGTCGTTAGGGCCAATCACCGATGTATTGGGCTTGAGAAAAATAATTGGTTCATCCGGGACAACCCCACCCATTTCGGCGGCGTGATCGGCGTAGTTCTTGCCGACACATACGACTTTAGAGCGGGGAATAACAGGGGCTAATAAGCGGACTTTAGTGAGTGCGATTGTTGCTGCGCCCTTTTGAATCCCAGAATAAATCGGATCACCGGTAATAACATGGATTAAGCCATCATCTTCTAAGAGGCCAAATAATGGATCGCTGCCAAGGCCGGCATCAGGAGCAGGAGAAAAACGAACAATACGCATTGGGTGATTCTACTGCTTACTCGTGGTCTTCAATCTCTATCTCTAAACGCTCAATTAACACGCTACTAATTCGACGACGGCGACCTACGGGGCGCTCGGATGTAACCGACCAGCCATTGAGTGAGATTGTGCTGCCTGCAATTGGGACGCGACCAAGTTTTTGTGCCATGAGCCCACCGATAGTGTCGATGTCTTCAAAATCAGATTCACTAATTTCAATCTTTAATGCATCTGCTAAATCTTCAATATGAAGTGAGGCGTTTGCACGGGCCTTATCGGTCGATAACCAGATGAAGTGATCTTCGCCATCATCGAACTCATCTTCGATTTCACCAACAATTTCTTCAATAATATCTTCGATTGTAATAATTCCGGCGGTTCCACCATACTCATCGACAACAACGGCTAAGTGAATCTGGTTGCGCTGCATCTGCTTCAACAACTCATCGGCCATTTTGATCTCAGGTACAAAGGTGGCCGGGCGCATATGTTGCTCAATATTTTCAGTCTGCTCAGCCTCATGGTGATCGAGGGCTCGTCTAGCTAAATCTTTCACATAAACGATTCCTATGATGTTATCGGGGCCAGTACCGACCACAGGGATGCGGGAAAAACCCGAACGCAGTGCGAGGGATAGACCTTGGCGTAGCGACTTATCTTTTTCGATCCAGACTATTTCAGTGCGTGGAACCATTAATTCGCGCACCAAAGTATCGCCAAGCTCAAATACAGAGTGAATCATATCGTGCTCATCGGATTCAACGAGGCCACGCTCGTGAGCTTGATCTACAAGGTCGCGTAGCTCGGCCTCTGATGTAAAGGGGCCCGAGCGAAAGCCCTTACCTGGGGTAAGTGCATTTCCAACGGTAATCAGCAGTTTTGTTACCGGTCCCAAAATAATCGTTAGCCCATAAGCCACGATGATTCCGTAGCGGGCGTATTTATGTGGCTGTTGTCTTCCGAGCGTTCGTGGGCCAACACCCACGACAACATATGAAAGCAAGACCATGATTACAACCGTCAGCGCCATAGCTTGAGCAGATGGATAGTTGCGCAGCAAGATTGAGGCAAGAAGTACCGTTGCAGTAAATTCGCAGAGTTTGCGGACGAGCAGAATCACATTTAAATAACGTGCAGGTTGTTCGCTGTATTTATGCAGCAGGGCTCCCCCTCTTTTGCCCTCTAACTCTTCAACGACAATGCGCGAAATAGATGTCAGTGCTGATTCACTTGCAGCTAGAAAGCCAGCGAAGGCCAAGAGTGCGACGATGCTAGCGATTGCGATCGGGCTCATTATTTATTTTTCCAGTTTTCTACTATTTTCTCTTGCAAGGCAAACATCACGCGCTCTTCTGCAGAATCGGCGTGGTCATAACCAATAATGTGCAACAGAGCATGTGTTGCCAAGATGTAAATCTCATCTTCGGCCGAGTGCCCAGCTACACGTGCCTGATCTGCAGCAAAAACTGGACTAATCATGATGTCACCAAGGGTTACAACATCACCCTCATTTTCTGGCATATCCATTGGGAAAGAGAGAACGTCTGTACTGCCTGGCTCATCCATCCACTTAATATGTAGCTGGGTCATGTAATCGTCGTCGATAAAACCGACGTTCAAATCACACTCAGGGTTGAGATTGAGCTGACCCATAGCAAAGGTGAGCAGGGAAGTTATTTCATCACTTGGAACTAACCGCCCTGAAGTATTTGTTACTTCGATTGTCATTTATTACCGAATCGGACGCAATGATTGGCGCTGCTCATCGAAGCTGTCATAAGCCTTAACAATCTCAGCGATTAATCGGTGCCGCACCACGTCCTCAGCGGTTAGTTCGAGGAAGGCGATGTCATCGATATCACCCAAAATATCTTGGACTACACGTAGCCCTGAATGTTGGCCATTGGGTAGGTCAATCTGTGTGACATCACCAGTAATAACCATCTTTGATCCAAAGCCTAAACGCGTTAAGAACATCTTCATCTGCTCTGGTGTCGTGTTCTGAGCCTCATCCAAGATAATAAAAGCATCGTTTAACGAACGCCCTCGCATATATGCAAGGGGTGCCACCTCGATAACACCAGATTGCATTAAGCGAGGCACTGTTTCGATATCGATCATGTCATGCAGGGCATCAAATAGCGGACGCAAGTATGGATCGATTTTTTCGCTCAATGTTCCGGGCAAGAAACCTAAATGCTCTCCCGCCTCTACCGCTGGACGGGTCAAGATAATTCGATTAACACTCTTATTCTGTAGCGCCGAAATAGCCATTGCCATCGCTAAATAAGTCTTACCGGTACCGGCAGGACCAATACCAAATGTGATTGTGTGATCTTCAATCGCTTCGACGTAGCGCTTTTGATTAGCTGTCTTAGGGCGAATCGTGCGACCGCGATTACTTAAAATATTGAGCGATAAGACCTCGGCTGGATGATCGACTGGCTTGTGATCGAGCATTGCAATTGAGCGATTAACGGCATCGACACTCAGATTATTTCCAGAGCGGATTACAACCATTAGCTCGGCGAAGAGGTTTTCTAGGTGGTTGCAATCAATATATGGACCGCGCAAAGTAATTTCATTTCCGCGAACAGTGATAATGACCGATGGAAAGGCGGCTTCTACCGCGCGTAGATTGTCATCGTGTGGGCCAATGAGTGCGACCATCGGAATGGCAATCGGTACCGTGATTAATGTGCGCTCCATGTAAGGGTAAATCTATCTTTAACCGGGTGGCCATGCCAGCGCACGGCCGCCCAGAAGATGTAAATGGGCGTGAAATACGCTCTGACCAGCCTCCGCTCCCGTATTAAATACGGTTCTGTAGCCACCAAGAGCTCTTTCGGCGGAGATCTGTGCCGCGGTGGTAAAGAGATCAGCGGTAATCGTTGGCGATAGCTTGGCTAATGCACCAGCGTTTTCAACGTGAATCGTTGGAACGATTAAAACATGTGTCGGTGCCTTGGGGTCGATGTCATTGAATGCAACAACATTTTCATTTCGAAAAACAATATCGGCAGGAATATCCCCAGTGATAATTTTGCAGAACAAACAGTTGGGATCTAAGGCCACGTAATTACCATACCTTCAGAAGCGCCGAAACGGCCGCCACTGCAGCGATTCCTGCATGTGCCGAGCGCAGAATTGCTCGACCCATCAGCGCAACCTTTGCACCGGCCTCTTTAAAGGCATCGAGCTCAGTTGGGGTGATTCCACCCTCTGGTCCGATGATTATCAATAAGTTCGCAACGTTATGCGATGAGATGCAGTCGCTGAGTTTTATATCGGCGCTCTCATGAAAAGCAATTGCAAGATCGCTTAACTTGATCGCTTCACAAATCTGCTCGGTTGTTGCGATGTCGGTGACCTCAGGAATTCGTAATCTGCGCGACTGTTTACTGGCCTCACGCGCGGTGATTGCAAATTTTTCCGATACCTTGCCAATACTGCGCGATGCCGCCCACGGAACAATGCGATCAACACCAGCTTCAGTTAATAGCTCTATCGCCTCTTTAGCGCGATCACTCTTCGGAACTGCCTGCACAACGGTAATCGTCGTTGGCAGCGCCTCTTGGTATCCACTTGCAATGACTTCAACCTGCATTGATCTCTTCAAAATAGCAAAGGCCTTGACCTGACTCCATGCGCCACTGCCATCGGCGAGCATAAATACCTCACCGGCGGCCATGCGCAGAACACGGATAGCGTGCTGTGCATCTTCATTATCAAACTCATAAATCTGACCGACCTGTGTCGGTAGATCTTCAACGAAAAATAGGGTCAACATTACTTAGTGAACGCACCCTTAATCTTGGAAAAGATTCCACCATCGTGGCTCTTTACCTGCGCATCCCCAGACTTTTCACCACGCAGCTCGGCAAACTTCTTCAACAGCTCTTCCTCGTTGCGGCTTAACTTTGTAGGTGTTGCAACTTCAATATGAACGATTAAATCACCGCGTCCACCATGGCGCAGACGGGTCATGCCCTTGCCTTTGATCACAATCGGAGCGCCACTTTGCGTACCAGCCTTGAGATGAACATCGACTGGTCCATCTAAGGATTCAACGCTCACTGTTGTGCCAATTGCAGCTGCGCTCATTGAAACTGCAAGAGACATATGCAAGGTATCGCGATCTCGAATCAGATAATCGTGTTCGGACTCAACGATTTCAACATAGACATCACCTGCAGGTCCGCCGCCATGTCCGACTTCACCGCGACCAGAAAGTTGAATACGGTTTCCGGTTTCAACACCGGCTGGAATCTTGACATGTATATCTTGGCGCGCACGCACACGGCCTTCTCCTGCACATTCGCGACAAGGGTTAGCAATCACGCTGCCATAACCAGAGCATGGCCCGCATGGACGCGATGTCATTACCTGGCCAATTACAGAGCGCACAACCTGCTGAGTTTCACCGCGTCCCTTACAGACGTTACAAACCGTTGGTTGTCCACCATCGAGGCAACCACTCCCGGTGCACTTAGGACAGATGACTGCGCTCTCAACACTGATCTCGCGCTCGGCACCAAAGCAGGCCTCGTGCAAATCAACTTGAATGCGAATTAATGAGTCCTGTCCAGCGCGCATACGTGGACGTGGGCCACGTGAGCCGCCACCGCCAAAGAATGCATCCATGATGTCGCTAAAGCCACCACCAAAGTTTGCTCCACCGAAGTTGCTGCCACCCATGTCGTAGTTTTGACGCTTCTTCGGATCGCTCAAGGTTTCATAGGATGCGGTGATCTCTTTAAACTTATCCTGAACTTCTGGATCAGGGTTAACGTCGGGGTGGAGTTCCCGCGCTAATTTGCGATAGGCGCGTTTAATCTCATCGGCCGATGCATCACGTGAAACACCTAGCGTTTGGTAATAATCTGCCACTTATGCACCCTCGTTAATAAATCGTCCAACATAGCGAGCAACTGCCGACACCGCAGCCATTGATCCTGCGTAATCCATACGTGTGGGGCCAATGATTCCTAGGGCGCCCAGCGGGACATCCTCTGAGCCATAACCAACGGCTACTAAAGATGTCGTACGAAGATTTATATCCGCCTGCTCGTTTCCAATACGTACTTTTACGCTCTGACTGGCATCGCCTAATAAGCGAAGTAACACAACCTGCTCTTCGAGGGCTTCAAGTACTGGGTGCATGGTCGTTGAAAAATCCTCATGGAACCTGGCTAAGTTAGCTGTGCCCGCCAAGACAATCTTTTCTTCGGGCCGCTCCATCGCCATTTCAATTACCGATGACATGACAATTGCAACATCTCGGCGATCGCGCAATGTGTAACTCTCAAGGATCCCACTAATTCGATCGGCGACCTCTGGCAGGCGATGACCCATCATGGCCGTATTTAACTGCGCCTGCAAAGTATGCAAGAACTGCTCAGAGACATCCTGCGTTAGTTCGAGAACGCGTTGTTCGATTCGGCCAGCATCGGTAATCAGTACCATCATTAAACGGGCGGGAGTCAACGAGACAAGCTCGATATGTCGAACGCGGGATTTAATCATCGATGGATACTGCACAACCGCGACCTGCTTTGTGACATCGGCCAATAAGCGCACAGTACGCATAACAACATCATCGAGATCTAATGCACCCTCTAGAAAAGTCTCAATCGCGCGGCGTTCAGCCCCCGATAGAGGTTTAACTTGCGCCAACTTATCGACGAAAACTCGATAACCCAGATCTGTCGGAATACGACCGGCGCTTGTATGAGGCTGTGTAATCAAGCCCTCTTCCTCTAAAACCGCCATCTCATTGCGAATCGTCGCCGGAGATATACCCAAGCCATGACGATCTGCAATTGATTTTGAGCCGACGGGTTCTTGCGTTGCGACGTATTCGTCGACAATTGCGCGAAGGATTTCTAGGCGGCGTGATGACATAGTGTTGGTAAGGATACTAGATAGTTATTTCGCGCACGATTTGATCTGCAATTAAGCGTCCCGTAGGGCTCAATATAAGCCGATTATCTACCAGATCTACATGAGCATTCTCACGATAACCAGCTAATAGCTCGATCTGGGCCTTCGACAGTGCGGTTATGTCTAATCCTTCACGCATTCTGATGCCTAACATAATTGCTTCAACACTGATCTGCTCGAGAGTTAAGGTTTCGCTCTCGTGCACTGGCGACTGCCCAGCAAATAACTTTTCCTTATAGGCCGTTGGATGCTTAACATTCCAGAAGCGTTTGCCATCGATATGTGAGTGGGCACCAGGTCCTAACCCCCACCAGTTTTTGTTCTGCCAGTAAGCAATATTGTGTCGACACTCATGCCCAGGCTTTGACCAGTTAGAGAGTTCATACCAAGAAAAGCCATGCTCCTGGCACAGTTGATCAATAAGTAAGTACATATCGGCCATCACATCATCATCGGGCATCGATAAGTCACCACGCTTTATCTGTGCCGCCAACTTTGTACCTGTCTCGACAATTAAGGCATAGGCACTGATGTGATCGATATCTAAACTCAATGCACTTATTACAGTTTCGCGCCAATCATCTAAGGACTCTCCTGGAGTTCCGTAAATAAGATCGACACTAATACTCTTAAAACCTGCAGCACGTGCCATCTCCACGGCCTTTTTAACGTTATCTGGATTATGCGTGCGATCTAACACTGCCAATACATGCGGCTTAGCTGATTGCATCCCAAAAGAGATACGGTTAAAACCAACTGCAATATAACGGCTAAGTTTTTCGGCCGTGACTGAGTCTGGATTGGCTTCAAGAGTTATCTCACACCCATCACTCAAACCATTGCGTGCCTTAATCGCAGCAATCACCCGACCTAAATCATTGGCCGGCAGTAGCGATGGGGTTCCTCCCCCAAAGAAGATTGTTGGTACTACGCCCCGAGGCGCAGCATCAAGCTCTTTTAACACGGCATCGATGTAGTCATTGCTAACGATCTCTAGCGTTGCACCATCTTGGAGTTCGTTGGGAGTATAGGTATTGAAATCACAGTAGCCACAGCGCTTAATGCAGTACGGGATATGAACGTAGAACGAGAGCGCCATGGTTAGAGCTTTCGGGCAGCTTTCACCTTTTCAATATCGGCATCGGTTGCAAGGGCGGCAACGAAGGCCTCTTGCGGAACTTCGACTCTGCCCACCATCTTCATACGCTTCTTGCCCTCTTTTTGCTTCTCTAAGAGCTTGCGCTTACGAGAGATATCTCCGCCATAACACTTAGCCAAAACATCTTTGCGGATCGCGCTAATGCTTTCGCGTGCGATGATTCGTGAGCCAATCGCAGCTTGAATTGGAACTTCAAACTGTTGTCGCGGAATAAGTTGACGGAGCTTGCCGGTCATCATCACGCCATAGGCATAGGCCTTATCGCGGTGAACAATGGCACTAAATGCATCAACGGCCTCGCCCTGTAACAAGATATCGACCTTAACTAAGTTGCCTTCGGCATCGCCCTTTTCCTCGTAATCGAGTGAGGCATAACCCCTAGTACGGGATTTGAGTTGATCAAAGAAGTCAAAGACGATTTCAGCTAGTGGTAACTCGTAGCGAATCTCGACACGATCCTCTGAGATGTAATCCATGCCCAGCAATGCACCGCGACGCTCTTGGCAAAGCTGCATGATTGTGCCGATGAACTCAGAGGGTGCAAGAATTGTTGATTTAACAATTGGCTCTCTAACAACTGCCACTTTCCCACTAGGGAACTCAGATGGATTTGTAACACGAACTTCTCTTCCATCATCCATCGTTACGTTATAGACAACGTTGGGGGCGGTAGAGATCAAGTTCAACTTATGTTCGCGCTCTAATCGCTCGCGAACGATCTCCATATGTAGAAGACCTAAGAAGCCACAACGAAAACCAAAGCCAAGGGCTGCCGAGCTCTCT
>SHVG01000015.1 GCA_009691145.1 Candidatus Planktophila sp.
TTCGAGTTTGCCTCCCACATCATGCCATTGCCCGCATAGATTGTGATGTGGTGGATCGTTGAGATTGTGCCCTTGTAAGAGTAAAACAAGAGATCGCCGGGCTCGAGGGCATTGAGTGAAACATGCTTGGTGTATCCCGAATACAGCGCTGAGTTAAGTCGATCCCAATCTGGCCAACCAAGGCCCGCGTACTTATATGCGGCATAAACAAGGCCCGAACAGTCGAAAGTATTTGGCCCTTGCGTCCCCCATACATATGGTTTACGAGCCAGAACTTCTTTCTTTGCAAACTCAACTGCCTTGAGTCTTTGCGCCACGTTTGTTCTAATAGTTGATCGGCCCTTAAACCCAATGTCTGGCCAAATCTTTGCCTGCCCTGGCGTTTGTCCGGCTTGATTTGCTTGGGCCTCTTCTAAGAGTGCAAGTTGGCGCTGTTGCTCAAGGGTTGTGCGTACTTTGTGTGCGCTGAACAACTCTTTCATTAACTGATCTTGTACCTTCTGTAGCTTTGCAACCTCTTTGGCTTGTTCGGCCTTTGCATCGTCGGCCGTCTTTTTTGCCGCCGCAACTTTGTCAGTAGCTTTCTGTTGTGCAATCTTTGCTTCATCGGCGGCTTGCTTGGCCGCACGTGCGATTACTTCGGCAGCTTTAAATCTCTCTAACGCAATAGTGTTCTTAGATCCCAATGTACTTAACGTGCTCAGTTGATCCATTAAATCCTGCGGACCATTTGCGCTAAGCAGCGGTTCGATATCGCTCATGCCTCCGCCCAAGATATAAGCATTGGCTGCAAGTCGTCCGATTACTCGGTGTGCCTCCTCCACTGCAACTGCCGTTAGCACGGCGTACTTCGCAGCAGCGCGCGCCGCGGCCTCTGCAATAGCCAACTCTTTTTGTGCCTTTACATAAAGGGCAGTTGCCGCATTTGCTTTCGCCGTCAACGTGCGCAGGTTTTGATTTGCCGCGGCTAACTTTGCCGCTTGGGCATCGGCGGCTTTTTTCTTCTCTGCTTCGATCTTCTTTGCCGCTTCGATTTGGGCCAACGTTGGTTTTGGGGTCTTTGCTAACGCCGGCGCCGTTGTCAGCGTCAGTACAGCGATGAGAGCAAGTGAAATCGCCCTGTATTTTTTCAAATCAAAACCTCCGGAGGAAGGTCTTAAGAATAAATGAGTTACCTTAGAAAAGGCGGGTAATAGGTGCTGGTGTCCCTAATTAGATACATCACGGCGTACAAATAAGAACGATGCGACTATGACACCGACTGCAACATAAATTCCACCAACTAATAAGGCGTGTGAGTATTCGATTCCAGTAGCCATGCCTCGTGGTACTCCACCAGATGCGATCGCGGCAAGCTGTGCACCAGGCATCCAATCTTGTAGTGAGTTCTTAACGGCTATCAATAGGTTTTCCACGATTAGCAACCACAGAACACCAAATGAAATAGAGCTAATTGGTGAGCGAAGCAAAAGGCCCAGAACCATCCCGATCGTGCCAAAGCCAATGACCGAGATGATTATGTTGATAAAGGTAGTAAATACAGCGTGACGTCCATCGACACCAAACCAGAGATCGGTTGAGACCTTTGCGCGGGGTGCCAAAAGCACCGATGCGCTAATACTGATAATCGCTGAGAGAATAATCATTACGAGTGCAAATAACTTCATCGCTATAAATTTTCCGGCCAACACACGCAAGCGCCCTGGTTGGCGAACCAAGATATTGCGCAATGTGCCATACGTATATTCCTGCGCTGTCTGGGCTGCAAAAACACAGAGCGCAATTATCCCCAGAAAGCCACCCACGCTACTAAACCCCTGCACTCCACCGGTAGCAAGGGCAAGTATGTCGCGGCTGACTGTGCGACCACGATCTGAGTTGCCATCGGGGGAATCAATAAGTAAAAAAAGAAGTGAGGAAAATAGCGCACTGAAGAAAACAACGGCGCCCATGGTGCCAAGAAAAAGCGTAGGCCGACGTAACTTACGTAGCTCTGCAAATGCAACGTTCCACATTATTTTTCACCAGTCATTTCAAAGAAAGTTTCCTCAAGGTTTGGTAGCTGAGGTGTCAACTGCGAAAGCGTTATGCCGGCATTGAATGCAGCTCGGTTGAAATCCAGGGCCCACTCAGCAGGGCCTTCAACGTGTACTGCGCCATCTCGAATCATGGCGCGATGGCCTGCGCCTTCGGCGATTGCAAGCAGGGTTGCAAGCTGGCTGTCGTTAGCGCCTTTAGCGATAATCACTGGCTGTTGATCGAGCATCAAATCCATCATCTTGCCGGTAAAGACCACTTCGCCTTTGCGCAACATAACTAAGTAATCGCTAATGAGTTCGAGCTCAGATAAAAGGTGGGATGAAACAAAGACCGAGGTTCCATCATTTGCCAGCGAGCGCAACAGGGCCCGCACTTCTTGAATTCCCTCTGGATCTAAACCATTTGTAGGCTCGTCTAGCATCAACAGCTTTGGATTAGGTAGCAGAGCCGCTGCGATACCTAAGCGCTGCTTCATTCCAAGTGAGTACGTCTTGTACTTTGATTTAGCGCGATCACCTAAGCCAACTTGATCCAGCAGGTGCTGAACCCGATTTGTTGAAAATCCCCCCAAAGTTGCTAGGTATTTTAAATTCTCGCTACCGCTTAAGGCTGGATAGAAGGCTGGTCCCTCAATCATCGCGCCCACGCGCGGCAGGTATTTCTCTGGGTGCTTTATGGATTCGCCCAAAATTTCACCAGTACCGCCCGTTGGGGTTATTAACCCAAGCAGCATGCGCATGGTGGTGGTCTTACCCGAACCATTTGGTCCAACGAAGCCACAGATTGTGCCGAGTGGTACTTCAAAGGTTGCGTGAGAGACGGCCATGCGCTCACCGTATTTCTTACTTAAATCCGTGACTGATATCGCAGTGTTAGACATGACTACAACCTAACTGATAACTGCGCAACGACAAGTACGAGAGATAACAAACTTAAATAAGTAATCGACCACTGAAAAATCTTACCAGCGGTTTTGCTGTAGTCGGGTGAACTCTCCTTAAGTGCAATAAGTTCACGGGCAAATACCAAGCCAAGCAGAACAGTTATTACGAGTGACCATGTCGGTAACCCGGCAGATATGATTAACCAAATTGATGATGCAATCATCAAAATAGTGTGGAGCCACATTTCGCGATGGACTCGCGCTTTAGTGGCAACTACCGGAAGCATTGGGATACCTGCTGCTGAGTAATCATCTTTATATTTAATTGCAAGGGCCCAAAAATGTGGTGGTGTCCAAAAGAAGATCACCATGAAGAAGGCTAGTGCAGTTAATGAAAGAGAGTTAGTGACAGCCGCCCAACCAATGAAGACTGGCATGCATCCTGCAGCGCCTCCCCAGACAATATTTTGAGATGTACGGCGCTTTAACCCGATGGTGTATACCAACACATAAAATGCAATCGCAATAAATGCTAGAAGCGTGGCAAGTGGTGTTGTAAAGATCCAAAACAAAACTAGAGATAAAAGCCCGATTGCCGTTGCAAAAACAGCGGCATTAGTTTTAGTCATCACACCAGTAGCAATTGGGCGATTAGCAGTACGCGTCATTAACTTATCGGTCTCGCTTTCAATCACCATATTGAATGCATTGGCACTTCCTGCAGCTAATGTGCCGGCAAGAATCGTTGCCGCAACCAGTGTGAATGTTGGTAGAGCCTTAGCCGCTAAGACCATGGCAGGTAGAGTGGAAACTAAGAGCAGTTCGACGACACGTAGCTTCATCAACTCTATGTATCCACGGAGAACGCTCTTCATGACCCTAGATTACTTGCCAACCTGATATTCGGTTCACTGAGCGGTCGCAGTATGGAGCCCGTTCCCGCTCGATGAAAGAGGTCGGCATCACATCTACGCGTATTAGAGTGTCACAGTGCGCCGTAACTACATAGCTCTTGCAGTAATAGCCTCACTCTGTGCCATATCTACACCGGCACAGAGTGAAGTTTTATCGAGTGAAACAAAGATGTCGTTAGTAAGGACGATTACTGGAATGATCTCACCAAAATCAGTGAGATCATCTGGCACTGGTCTGGTGAGTGCCCACAACATGATGTACAAGCACAGTGTCACAATGTACGATGCTCATACATTTGAACTACTTAGGACCGTTCCAGACTCGGTTCAACTTTCGAAGTTCGGATACTCAAAGTACTCATCGATATATAAAGGCGCACCCGTTGAAGGCTCGTTTTCGCCCGATGGAAAGTATCTATACGTCACTAACTACGCCATGTATGGCAAGGGATACAACCGTGAGGGCCATGACACATGCTCTCCAGCCTCACACTACGACACAAGTTTTCTCTACCGAATTAATTTAAGTAGCTATGAAATCGATGCCGTCTATCCAGTTGGTTCGGTTCCTAAAGTTGTAGAGGTCACGCCAGATAATAAATATGCACTCGTTTCTAACTGGTGTTCATACGATCTCACGGTGATTTCAGTAGAGACACAAAAAACTATAAAGACATTAAAAATCGGGCGTTACCCCCGTGGAATAGCTGTTAGCGCAGATAGTAAAACCGCCTATGTTGCCGAAATGGGCGGCAACCGAATCCATGTCGTAAATTTGGAGGATTTCTCTGTGTCATATATTCCAATTGGAAGTAACCCTCGCGCAATCGTTCTTTCGCCCGATAACAAGAAGATATATGTCACGTTGAATTTATCGGGCAAGGTTGCCGCGTGGGATTTAGCTGCAAATCAGGCTTTAGGCACCGTGACAACAGGTAAAGCTGCACGTTCATTAGCGATTTCTAGTGATGGCAGCGCCCTATTTGTTGTTAACTTCACCAGCGATACGGTCTCTAAGGTGCGCACGAGTGATATGAAAGCCTTACAAACCATAAAAGTCTGTAACGAACCAATTGGTATAACTTTTGATACACCGACACAGCGAACTTGGG
This sequence comes from Candidatus Planktophila sp., assembly GCA_009691145.1. Lineage (GTDB taxonomy): Bacteria > Actinomycetota > Actinomycetes > Nanopelagicales > Nanopelagicaceae > Planktophila. The sequence goes on from SHVG01000015.1 coordinate 4,950, forward strand.
TCGCCTGTTATGGCGGATCTATAAAGATATTTGATAATAAATGATTAAGGAGCCGGGCTCACCTCGGGTATTACCGCTGGAATATTTGGTGCAGCGATTCGACCCAGTAAGCGATCAATAGCCTCCCTTGCCTTTTTCTCTGCACTTGCTCCTCGTGGAATCTCATCTGCCAGAGTTACAAATATATATTCGCGGTCGGTGGATTCAACGTATCCGGCCAGAGTTACTGCGCCGTTGAGTGTGCCGGTCTTGGCGCGAACTAGACCAACGGCCTTTGGCGCAGTTGTTAAAAACCTAGATCGCAGCGTCCCTGAAACTCCCCCAACTGGCAGAGATGTGTAAAGGAGATTATATTTTTCATCTTTGCGTACCTTGTACAGCAACTGGCCTAGAATTTGAGCGGTTACTCGGTTCTCCTTCGATAGACCGCTAGCATCGACAACAACTAACTTCGAGGCATCGATCTCAAAACTCGTGAGGATTTGAGTAAATGTTTCGCTAACCCCCGATGCATTAAAAGCATTACCGGCAGCCCGTGATGAGAGTCGAGCTAGGCGATCTGCCAATGAGTTATCACTCCACTTGAGCATAAAATCGAGTACCTCATAGAGCGGCGGAGATGTATCACTGACAATGGGCGTGGCTGCATTTGATAAAACTTCATCGCTACTTACCGCTTTCATTGTTGGTTTAAATCTCCGTTTTGCCCAAAAACTCTTCAAGTTCGCAACATCTTGCGAGTACAGACCAGAATAGAGAACGGTAATTCTTTTAAGAGAGCCACCATTTGCCTTTTTGATAGCACTCATTGAATTAAATGCAAGATAGGGCAGGGATTCGCGTTTCATCTTTCGAGCAACGCTATGGCTCAAACTAATCCAGGGATCATAACTGCCTTGGATTACAAGCGTCCGCTCTTGGACACCTAAAGAGATAGTTGTCGCGAAAGTAGATTGCGGATCTAAATACTTTAATGTGGCAACTCCAGCTAAAAGCTTCATGACTGAGGCTGGCTTGCGTTGGGAGTAAGAGTTTCTTTCATATACAACTTCGCCCGTTGTCCCATCGATTAAAATCATGGCGGGGTTGAAAAGAGCGCGCGCACTTAATAGCTCGTCAAAGACGGCTGGAATTGAGGCCGCTGAAAGGGCGGCATTGGCTGGAGCAATCGAAAGAACAAGCGAGAGCGATAGAAGAAAAATCCCTACCTTGGCGCGCATTACAACTCCAGATTGGTAGTGCTCATGCAGGCAGTTTAGAGTGCATCTATGTCATCACCAACAACCCCAGGCAGTATTGGCCCGGGTGAATTTTTCCCAGTTATCGGCGTTGGACCGCATGAAAAACCCTGGCCAGAGGGTGCTCAATACGACTCTGAGTTACTGCGAAACGGTGATCGCAGAAATGTTTTAGATCGTTATCGCTACTGGAGTATTAAAGCAATTGTTGCAGATTTAGATACCAAACGAAACAAACTGCAGATTGCAATTGAAAACTGGCAGCACGATTTAAATATTGGCTCAGTTGTTCGCACCGCTAATGCCTTTAATGTCGCTGGTGTCCATATCGTTGGCAAACGCGATTGGAACAAGCGCGGTGCAATGGTCACGGATAGATATCTGACGGTTTATCATCACCCAACGGTCGAGGATTTCGCAGTGTGGTGTAAAGAGAATAATCTTCCAATTATCGGTATCGATAACGTTTCAGGTTCAAAGCAGTTAGAGAGTGCGCAGTTACCCGAGCGCTGCGTGCTTTTGTTTGGTCAAGAAGGCGCTGGCATGTCAGATAAAGGCATCGCAGTCTGTGAAGTTTTATATGAGATCAATCAGTATGGCTCTACACGTTCAATGAACGCATCGGCCGCCGGAGCAATCGCCATGTATCACTGGGCGCTACAGCATCTGCCACAATGAAAAAGATTTGGCTAACGCGCAACTTAATTCTTTTAACCTTAGTTTCCTTGGCCCAAGATGCTGCCAGTGAACTGTTATATCCGCTCTTACCTATTTTATTGACGGGCGTTATCGGAGCTGCACCGCTAGCTCTCGGATTAATCGAGGGCTGTGCCGAAGCCGCCGCCGGTTTTACTAAGTTAATTAGTGGAAAATCAAGTGATCGCTTAGGTCGCAAGCCCTTTGTTATATCTGGCTACTCGTTAGCCGGCCTCGGTAAAGCCCTTGTTGTTGTTGCTACTAGTTGGCCACTTGTTTTCTTAGGTCGCCTGACCGATCGAATCGGCAAAGGAATGCGCAGCGCTCCGCGGGATGCACTTATCGCCGACTCGGTAGATAAAGCACATTTGGGTCGTGCCTTTGGTTTTCACCGTACTGGCGACAATATTGGCGCTGTCATTGGGCCGGCAATAGCGTTAATTGGGCTGGCGATGCTCGATGGAGATGTTCGTGCGGTAGCTAAATGGGCCTTGATTCCAGCGATTATCTCTGGCTTATTAACGCTGCTTATTAGAGAGAATTTCGTTAGAGCCCCAAAGGTTAAGGTGGAGAAAAAACCACATCCACAACTTCCGCAGACACTTAAGCGAGCGATAACAATTTTGGTTCTCATTCAATTAACAAATATCCCCGACGTTCTTTTGTTGCTCCGTCTACATGACATTGGTTTTTCTACTCAAGGTGTTGTGCTCTCATACATGCTCTTTAGCGGCATCACCGTTCTAGCAGCATTTCCAGGTGGCTACATCGCCGATAAACTTTCACCTCGAATCGTCTATGCAGTTGGTCTGCTTGCATTCGCACTCGCATATGCCATATTGGGGTCAACGCACAACCATGCACTGGCAGTCATTGCACTTGCTCTGTATGGATTATTCCCAGCACTTACCGATGGCGTTGGTAAGGCCTGGATAGCAGGATTGAGCGAAGATAACCATCGTGGTCGTGCACAAGGTGTCTATCAAGCTTCAATGAACTTTGCCGTTCTGGGTGCCGGCATCTGGGGCGGTGCGATGTGGAGTAAAGGTGATATCCAGTGGCCTTTAATTATCGCCGCAAGTGGTGCACTTATTGGCGCGATAGTTCTTGCAACAGGCCATCTACGGCGCGCTCAATCATAAGCAGGGTTTCTTCATAAGCCTCAACTGATTGATTGTAAGGATCAGGAACCTCTAGCTCCGAAAACTGCGCAGATGCAGGATCTATTGCTGAGAGAACAGGATCAAAACTACGTAAATAGAAAACTTTACTTCGAGACTCATCATCTGTAGCGAGTTTAATTACATTGCTGAAGTTACTTGAATCCATTACCAAAATTAGATCTGTTGTAAAGAAATCACTCGATTGAAACTGACGCGCAGCATGTGTGTGTTTGTAGCCAGCTTTTTCCCAGACCTTTTGTGATGTTGGGTGCGGACCTTGACCAATGTGCCAAGCACCTGTGCCAGAGCTATCAACGATGATCTTGGGCGTGATCCAATCTGCAGTTCGATTAGAAAGTACGGCCGCGGCCATAGGCGAGCGACAGATATTGCCCATACAGACCATCGTTATTCGTATCTCGGGCAGGGTTTTAACTCGCTTAATCAAGCCTCGGGCTCTTCTACTAGCGCCTCTTGTACCGACTTTAAACGCCGTTCGATCTCATCGGCCTCTTCGATGCGCCCATGCATACGAATAATTTTTGCAATACGGGATTCAACATCGATGATGAATTCAAAGTCCTTGGGTTCGTCTTCACTAACTACCAATAAGACTTGCTCCAAAGTCGCTAAGCCCTCATCGAACTTCTCTAATAAAATTTGGGCTTTGCCTAATTCGAAGAGGGCAAAGGTCTCACGGCGGTGGTCGTGACCGGTTTCAAAGACATCGATCGCCTTGCGGGCAGTTTCAAAGGCGAGTTCACCTTCACCTAATTCAATTAAACATGAGGCCATCTTCTGATCACACCGGGCAACATGGATAACCTCTTTGTTGCGCTTAAATAATATGCGCGCCTCTTTAAATGAATCTATGGCCTTTTCGTAGTTCTTTAATTCGCGTTCAGCGCAACCGATTAAGTGCAGATCATTTGCCGCGCCGGTTTCATTGCCATCTACTAAATGCTCTTGCGCGCATTCACGCATTGTTTCTACTACTTTGTCATACTGCTTTGATGTGTACCACCACTCACCAAGTGTGCATGCGAGTTCGAGTGCGATAGGTGATTTGTTTTCACGTAAAATCTCAACGGCCTTACTCATTGCAGTTGCCGCTTCATCCATCCGCTTTAACTGATTGAGGTTGTAGCCAATCGCTGAATAGGCTTGAGCTAAACCTTCACTTGGCGCGCTGGCACCAAGAGTTGAATAAATATCTCGTGCCGTTTCGGCAAGGGCTAACGCTTCGTCATACTGTCCGCGGGCATAGATTCTGGCGCTGAGTTCGTAATACGTGCTAGCACGCTCTTCGCCATCGACTTCAGGAATCCGATCCCAGAGCATCTCCTCTGTGATGATTTCTTCCATATCATCGTCTTCGCTCACGCAGACCGCCTCTCCTGTGCAAACTCTTTACGCGACTCTATACGCAAATACTTAAGAGCGTGCGGCATATCTTTTCGACGTGAAAAATCGGCACTCAATCGCATCGCTACTCCAGCGGCCCAATGGGCTGTGCCCGGTTTCAGGTTTTCGCGCCCCACCCAGCCAGGGCTTTGATCCCACCCGCACTGCTCGGCCGCAGCCGGTGCAGCCCCAACAGGCCAATGGCCACAATCAGGCTCAGCAGGGCTCTCATGCTCCAACTCTAGGTTGATTTCAAATAGACAGCCTCAAAAGCCGGGCTTAGGCTTTCTACCTGCAAATCACTTGCATCTAGATAGGGGCGGGTATGAACGTTGTTGTAAAACCTGCCCAACCCCTGCGCCAACGGCTGAACCCTGATGAGTGGCGTCGCATGGCAGCGATGTTTGGCTTCATTCTTTTCTTACATGTAGCTAGTGCGGTTTTAATGTGGAAGGCCACTACTGGCAACTACACATTGAGTGATGGTTCGCTCTTTGGTTGGGGCACAGCTGCCCTTGCATACACCTTAGGTATGCGCCACGCCTTCGATGCCGATCACATCAGCGCAATCGATAACACTACGAGAAAATTAATGTCCGAAGGAAAACGCCCACTAGCTGTTGGCTTCTTTTTCTCACTCGGACACTCCTCCGTTGTCTTTGTTCTCACCCTGCTGCTTACTTTTGGAATCAAGGCCCTTGGGTCGCAGCTAAAAGATGAGGGATCAACTCTGCATCACTACACCGGTTTGATTGGCACAACCGTTAGCGGAGTTTTCCTGATGCTCATTGCCATCTTAAATTTGATTATTTTGATTTCAATAGTTGGAGTCTTTATTAAAATGCGCCAAGGCGCCTATAACGAAGAAGAGTTAGAAAAGCATCTCAACTCTCGAGGTTTGCTCATGCGCTTCTTCGGGCCAATTGCACGACGAATCGACGCTTCTTGGAAAATGTATCCACTCGGTATTTTGTTCGGCTTAGGTTTTGATACAGCGACAGAGATTGGTTTATTGGTTCTTGCCGGCACATCGATTATCGCCGGCTTACCATGGTGGGCGGTTATTTCATTACCACTTTTCTTTGCGGGTGGAATGAGTTTGCTTGACACTATCGATGGATCATTTATGAACTTTGCATACGGCTGGGCATTTTCAAAACCTGTGCGCAAGGTGTACTACAACATAATCATTACTGGATTATCTGTATCAGTCGCCTTTTTCGTTGGTGGACTTGAACTCTGCCAAGTTTTTGCACGGCAGTTAAATCTTAACGGTGGATTTTGGGAATACGCATTGACCTTCGATTTAAACAGTGCCGGTTACTTCATTGTTGGCGCTTTTGTCATTGTCTGGAGCGTGGCTTTACTGCTTTGGAAATACGGCAAGATTGAGGAGCGCTGGCACAATAAAGCACATGCTGCTCAACTTTCCCGTGGTGAGCAAAGTGACCACACTGCCGCTGGAATCGATCTGGGTCCGATTAAAGATGGATTTAAAATCGATTAAATAGCTTTATTCGTTGTTGTCCAATCGCTGCGCCTAGTAACACAATCGCTGCGCCAACTGGTTCGTACCAAAAAACGTTTTCACCAAGAAAGATTATTCCAACGACCACGGCAACTACTGGTGTCACATACGTAACCGTGCTGGCGATTGCACTTCCAGCGGCCTCCATGATTTTGAAGTTCCAGATATAGGCAAAGCCGCTACCGAATACACCAAGTGCGATCATCGCAAATACTGGCCCTGGTCGATACTCATCTTTTGCAATGCCATCTATTAGATAAAAGGGTAGGAGGGTAATTGCGCCAGTTGAGACTTGTACCGCCGCGAGAGCTTCAGGTTGAAGTTTTCTCGGTAGAACAAATTTTCGCGAGTATGGAAATGAAAATCCATAACATGTAACTGCGAGCAAGAGAGCAAGAATTGCTCCGATTGGATTATCGCCAATTCCTTGCCATACGCCTAAGACAGTTAACACGCCGATTAAGCCAATTAGTAAGCCAAGCACCTGATAGTTCTTAGCTTTTTCTTGCCGGAACACGACCATAATTGCCAGCAAAGTCATAAGTGGTGTTACCGCATTAATAATTCCTGCCAAGATAGATGTAACTTCGGTTTCTGCGACAGCAAATAGAACTCCAGGAATAACGTTTAGAAGGAGGGAGACGACCCAAAGATGTAGCCAGATTTTCTTATCCCTCGGAAGTTGAATCTTCATAAATCTGGCCCAGAAAACCAGAGTGAGGGCACCCATCGATACACGCCCAAAAGCCACACCGATTGGGGTTAAAAACTCAAGGCCTAGCTTAATAAAGATAAAAGAACAGCCCCATACAACGCCTAAGGCGGTGTAGAGGCCGATCCAGTGTGAGTTTTTATTATGGGTTGCTGAGGGCAAAAGCACCTAGCAATGATGACACAACCATCCAGACCCACCAAACACGGACAATATCTACGTGCCAGTGATCAGAGACATAGATGCCAAGTCGCGCACGGTTCCAGTTTCCAAGCGAGATGAAGACTGTAAGCGCCAAGTGCACAAAGTTTAAAATTGCAAACATATAGAAACATGAGACATATGCGCCATCTGAGAAAGTGAATGGGGCGGTTGCAATGGTATTGAACTGATAGACAATGGCTACGACCGATGCAACAAATGCAACTAATGAACCCAATTTAAGTTGAGTTTGGTTCTTGCTGCGTGCGCCTTTAAGACCATAGAAATGAGCAAGTAGACCAAAAGTTACAATTGCAGTAACGGTCCACCCTGGACTTGCAGATAGCGGTGTAACCACAGCATGCTCTTCGGTTGCTGCAGGCAACCACATGTTATTGACATTTTGTCCACGCAAGTAGAAGTATACAAAGACCATACTGAGGGCAAATGCAATATCTGCAACGAGTAAGAGAATTACTCCAAGACGGTTACGACTTCCCACCACATCTGGATGCTCGTGATGTGCATGTGTCTCGACGCTCATGATTGTGCCTTTCCATAACCGTAAGGATCTGAGGTAACCGTTGGGAGAACCTCAAAGTTCTCTAGCGGAACCGGATAACCGACCGTCCATTCCAGGGTCTTTGCCTGCCATGGATTCTTAGGTGCTTTAACACCGCTCTTCCATGATGAGATAACACCGTAGAGCAAGACCAACATGCCGCTCATAATTAAATAAGCTCCGCCAGTTGTAATCATGTTTCCGGTGTTAAATGTCGATGCATAAGCTTCAACTCGACGTGGTTGGCCAGCAAGGCCCACGGTAAACATCCCAATAAAGGCGATATTAAAGCCGATTTGAACTATCCAGAAGGCGACCCAACTAAGTTTCTTATCAAACATACGTCCAGTCATCGCTGGGAACCAGTAGACCAAGGCTGCAAGGGCGCCAGTTAATCCAGCACCAATTAACGTGTAATGGAAGTGCGCCGTTACATACATTGAACCGTGCAAGAAGGCATCGGCTGGCACATCTGAGAGATAAATACCGGTGATTCCACCAATCATGAAGTTCCAGAGAAGTGCGAAGATCGACATTGTTGGCATAGTCATCCATAGTCGGCCGCGCCATAACGTACCAACTAACACTAAGAACAACATTCCAGTTGGAATAGAAATTAGCTCAGTCGTTAACATAAATGGAGTGTTTAGAAGTGGTGCCCAACCTGACAAATACATGTGGTGAGCCCAAACAAGAACTGAGAGGCCAGAGATTCCAGCGATTCCCATTACTGCAACGTTAAAGCTAAACAATGGTCGGCGTGTAAATACTGGCGCCATCTCCATAAGAGCTGCAATTGCAGGAATAAGAATTACATATACCTCTGGATGACCCATGATCCAGAATAAGTTTTCATACAACCAGCCACTTCCGCCGCCTGCGGTGTTGTAGAAGGAAGTATCAAGAGCTCGATCCATTGCAGACATTATTTGTGATAGGAAGAAAACTGGAAAAGCCGGTAGTCCAAGAGCAACTGATGCGACAACACCATAGACAAAGATTGGTGTGCGGTTCCACGTCATTCCCTTTGCGCGCATACGTACAACCGTTGTAGTGATATTTGCGCCAGCGACCATAGTTGAAATGGCAAAGATGCAGATGAACATAATGTAGCCATCCATGCCAAGTGGAGCTTGGCTAGCTAATGGGTTATAGGCAGTCCAACCAGTTGAAATTCCACCGAGGAACTGTCCCCAAAGCAAAGGCACTGCAGCGGCAACAATGAGCCAAAAGCTCAGAGCATTCAAACGCGGGAATGCCATATCTCTAGCACCGATCATTATTGGCATAATGAAGTTACCAAAGGGCCCTGTAACCATAATTATCGTTCCAACAATCATGATAATTCCGTGGGTTCCAACGATTGAGTTGTAAGCCTGAGGATGGATCCAACCACCTTCAGACGAACCTAAATTCGTGCGGATGAGCATCGCTAAAATTCCACCAATACCGAAAATCACCATAATGATTACTAAGTATTGGATACCAATAACTTTATGATCCGTGGTGTATCGGAAATAGCGCTTGATACCCATATCTTTACCAGCCAAGAACATATTTTCTTCATGGGATAAATCTTTACCCATGAGCCAGCGGAATGGACCGACGAGAGCGCCGATTCCAGTCATGAAGCCAACAAGCCATGCAGTCATTGATAAAAGTGTGATTTTATCTTCACGAGTAAATAAACGTACTTCTGTATCTTCTGGCAAGAATTGAAGGGCTAATCGCCACACAACGATTGCACTTATTGCACCGAGTGCAAGGGCAGTAAAGAAGTTGAGCTTCTCAATAATTGATTTACCTGGAGCTGAGACTGGTTTACTCATTACCGTTGTCATTATGCGCCCTTCTCAATCTGTACATGGATGCTGAGCCAGGCGTCATAATCGGCTTGACTTACAACATGAACTTTCGTCTGCATATATGCATGGAGTAATCCACATAGCTCGGTGCATCGAACATCGAATACTCCGATCTTGTTGGGAGTCACTGCCGCCTCGGTTGTATATCCAGGGTTTGCATCCATCTTGATTCCCATTTGAACAACCCAGAATGAGTGCTTTACATCAACGCTTGTAATATGAAAGACGACTGGCTTATTAACTGGGAGATAGAGATCTTCACTGCGAGCGCCGTTTTCATAATCAAAGTTCCAGAGCCATTGCTGACCGGTCACATTGACTTGAAGTGCACTCTTATCAAAGAGCGATGAAGAGTCTTTTTGAATAACAATGAATCCGCCGACTAATGCGAACAAGCAAAGTAAGGCGGATACAACGATCCACAAGGCTGTTGCGCGCGGAGAGTTTGATACTTGATGATCAGCCTCAGCCGGTGGGTTATCTCCATAGTGACGCTTTGAGGTTAAGACCGTCAAGCACATCGCTGCTACAAGACCTGCAACTGGTGCTGCCGCCCACGTAAAGACGCGCATTAAACTAATAACGCCGCTCATCGTCTCAGATGCAGGGCTCACCATATTGCGCACATGGAATTCAGCTCCCACGTAACCAATTACTGCGGTGCACACCACCCACAGAATTGCAGTCTTTTTAACATCAGGCTTCTTCCACCACTGTGGAGCTTTAGGTGTCATTACATCAGTCATGGCGCGTTATCCCTTCACCGTAAAGTGGCCGGACATGTAGCCCATTGTTGACATTGCTGCACCGAACTTTGCGATCGTGCCATCACCGCATGGATACTCGCAGTTCCAGACATATTCACCGGGTCCGCCAGTAATAAAAGTAAATGTTGTGACATTTGGCTTAGTCGTAAATCCCTCTTCGGGCATGTCCTCTTCGGCAACGGCCTTCATTGGAACGCTTAGGAAGAACTCATCCCGCCCAACAGCTATACCGTGAATCGTAAAAGTATGACCGACGGCATCAGGTGAAATCGATGTCATCCGCTCGCCATTTAATTGCGCAGAGCCATCAATGGTTCCACGTACTCGCGCGAAGAAATCATTATTTAAACTTTCACCGCCGTCATAATTTGTAACGGTCATTGTTATTACAGAGTGCGCGGGAACTTCAAAGTTTGTAATTGGGCCATAAGTAACATAACCGGGATGCGCGCCGCCATCTTTGCCGTGGCTACCCGCCATGCTGTCTGGATAGACCGAAATCGCGAGAGTTGCGTGAGGTAAAACGCCCTGTGGTGTATCCATCGTGCCGACCGGAGTTGCCGCCAGAACACGTGAATCATTTTTCGCCGCAGCAACGTAAGTTCCAATTCCGGCGATTACGCCAGCTCCGATAACTACAGTTGCAAGCGCGCCTAATATTCGCTTATTAATTTAAGTACCCCCCCACCCCCCCCGTATAGATGCTCATCCAGCGTGCAGAAAACTCACGCCAATGTATGAACTCATTCATAGAGATGGTAGACCTGGCGCGGTCTATTTCCAAGCATACTTAAGGTCAATTTCCTAGTACGGGAGGGTAGTTGAGGACTAACCTACGCTCATTATGGAGATGCATCATCACGACATTGCAATCTGGGGATCATGGCAGTTAGCTCCAGAAATTCTCCTACCCCTCTTCCTTCTTACCTATCTCTATCTACGCTTGCCAAAAAGCTCGGTAACAAAGCGCCAGCGGGGCTTCTTCTTCGCAGGCATTCTCAGCGCACTCACAGTTATTGTGACTCCTATCGGTGCCAGAGCTATGGATTACTTTTCACTGCACATGGTTCAGCACATTACGTTGATGATGCTGACTGGCCCATTGCTAGTCCTTGGCACGCCTAACTCGTTTCGCCCAACAAATAACCTCTTCAAAATGGTAACGCACCCGACCGCTAGTTGGCTTACATATGCAGCATTAATGATGGGAGTCCACTTACCGGTTCCGCACAAATTTATTATGGATAATCCTTGGGCACATACATTTCTAGAAGTGCCTCTTTATTTGCTCCTTCCATATTTCTTCTATTTCAATCTTTTAGACCAAAGCTTAATAAATCGACGCATCTCGCCTGCACTATCAGTAATTTCACTCTTTCTCATGATGGTGCCTGAAACCTTAACGGGCTTCTTTATTTACACTGCTCCTAAATCTCTATATGAGAATATGTACTCGCTCAACGACCAACGCCAAGGTGGATCGTTTATGTGGGCCGGGGCGATGATTATCGATACCGTCTGGATGTCATTTGCCGTTTATCACTGGATTAAATCTGAAGAACAGAAATCACGTGATATCGATGCCGAGATAGCCGCTGGCGATGTCAAATAAAGACGAGTTCCAGGCCCCTGACTGGGTGAGCAACGACTCCCAAACTCCACCGGTTACAAATAAACAAAAACGAGTTTTAAATATCTCCCTATTTGTCGTTGTACCGTTGTGTTTATGGGCGGGCTGGTTTGAATTTCATCGTGCGCAAAGCGGTAACTGGCGAGCATGGGTATATACATTTGAATGGCCATTTTTTGCTGGCGTCTCGCTGTATTTATGGCGACGCTTATCTAAGGGCAATATTCCACATATTCCACGCCCAGATCTTGAAGAATTAGCTGACGGATCCGATGGTAAAGAGAACTAATAATCCACGGTAGAATTAAGCCGTTGATGCAACCGCATCAAAGTACTTCCCTTAAGCGCGGCACATGCAGCGCTACTTGCGAGTCTTATCTTCGCCCTGGCCGCCATAAGTGCGCGCCATACCCGAGACGCGCTTGTCGTCTCGATTGGTATGCATTTCTATGTCTCTACAACCACGTACTCCTGCGCCCGGAAAAGCCCGTCGCGCAGCATCTGTCGGTAAACCCAAACGTGCAAAGAAGGCCGCTGCATTTAAAGCCGCCGACCCAAAGGCCCGCCACACAACGGCGCAAAAGAATGCACGCAAAGCTGCCACTGCAAAGCCGGCTACAACTCGTCGCTACTCAGATACAGATCCAACAACGCTCTCTAAAAAAGCGCTCCGTTTAACAGATCGCTCGAAGCTTCGCGCTAAGCGTTTCCAAGAAAAGACAGCCTCACGCCCACGCCCAGTTGAGGCACCTGAGGAGCGCAAGGCCCGCATCGAACTTTCACAGAAGCCCCAGAGCCGTGCAAAGAAGTTTGTTGCAGAGCGCACAGAGCGCGCTAAGCGGCCAGTTGATAAAAAGCCAGATTTTAAGAAGAGTGAGTACAAGAAAAAAGAGTACGTCAAGACGGACAATAAAAAACCTGAGTACGAAAGGAAAGAGTTTAAGAAAAGAGAGCACAAGAAATCAGATACTCGTCCAACAAATCGCCGCGATGCTGCCCTAGCTAAGCTCTCACGAAACGATGATGGTCGCCCGAACTTTCTCCCACGCAAGGTAGAAAAGTTCGATCCAACACGTCCAAAGAGGCGTTCAGTAGCACCTGATACACGCGCGGCAAACTTTCGTGCCGAGCGCCCTGTACGTAATCGTCGCAATGATTCACCTGCATATGCCCGTGATGACTTCAAACATTCATCAAAGACTCACACCAATGCCGCCGTTGATTTCGGTGCAGATGATAATTACATCTCGGCAAACTTAGCCGATGCTAATTTAATCGATGCGAGCCCACTAACTAAGATCACAACAACATTTAGCGATCTTGGAATTGCAGCCCCACTAGTTAACGCCCTTGCTAAGCAGGGAATCATGCATCCATTCCCAATCCAGATCGCCACACTGCCCGATGCGCTAGCTGGTTTTGACATCTTGGGCCGTGGACAAACAGGCTCAGGTAAGACCCTCGCCTTTGGTTTAGCTTTGCTTAATAACCTCAATGGCAAGGTCGCTAAGCCACATAAACCACTTGCGCTAGTACTTACGCCAACGCGCGAACTAGCTCAGCAGATTGATGAAGTTTTGATGCAACTTGCACGCGCAATTGGTCACGAATCAGTTGTTGTTGCCGGCGGAATGTCATATGCCAAGCAGATCACTGCGATGCGCCGCGGCACTGCAATCTTGGTTGCTACCCCTGGCCGTTTAATAGATTTACTTAATAGGGGCGAGGTTCAATTAGATCAATTAGAGATAACGGTTCTCGATGAGGCCGATCAAATGGCCGACATGGGCTTCTTACCAGTTGTTAAAGAGATCTTGGATCAAGCAAAGCTCGATGGGCAGCGCATGTTGTTCTCGGCAACTCTTGACCGCGGCGTTGATTCATTAGTACGTCAGTATTTGAAGAATCCAAAAACTCACTCTCTACAAAACGACCGTGCATCGGTTTCAACGATGGAACACTTTGTTCTTGTTATGAACCCAGGTGATAAGGATGATATTACAAATCAGATCGCTGCCCGTAACGGTAAGACGATTATGTTTGTTAAGACCCAGCGTGGCGCCGATCGTTTAGCTGACAAACTTGCACATGCAGGTGTTGCAGTTGGCGCACTCCATGGTGGAAAGACACAGGCAGTCCGTACTCGTACCCTCGCTCTCTTCAAGGATTCAGTAAATGCCGCTCTTGTTGCAACCGATGTTGCTGCACGCGGTATCCACGTTGATGGGATCTCATTAGTTGTTCACGTCGATGCTCCAACAGATCACAAGGATTATCTACACCGCGCAGGTCGCACGGCGCGTGCAGGTGAGGCCGGAACTGTTGTGACAATTGCAACGACCAAACAGCAGAAATCAATCGGCGGGCTTACATCTCGTGCCGGTGTTACTCCAAAGTTTGTTGGTGTTACACCACTGAGTATTGAGCTAATGAAGATTACGGGTGCACAGGAGCCTTCTGGTGTTCCGTACATCATGCCAATCGTTGAAAAGTCAGTGCGTAGCGGTAGAAATAAACGACCTCGCCCTAACTCAAGTCAACGTCGGCGTCGCCCTCACTAAATTAGTAGGCTAGCGTTATGACTAACGCGAATCCATTTACCCAACGCAGTGAGCTTGCCTTTGAGCTACCGCCCTTTGCGCTAATCCAGGAGGAGCATTATCTGCCTGCTTTTTACGCCGGTATGCAGGCGCAGTTAGCCGAGGTCCGAGAGATTCTTGATACTCCAGGCGATGCCACTTTTGAGAACACAATCGTTGCACTAGAAAAAAGTGGCAAGGTTCTAGAGCGCGTTTCAATGGTGTTTTTCAATAGGACCTCTAGTGATACCAATGATGCGTTAGAGGCGATGCGCGCTGAGATCGCCCCCAAGCTATCGGCCCATCACGATGCCATCATGCTCAACCCGAAGTTTTTTGCCCGCATCAAGGGATTATTTGATAACCGAGATTCACTTAACTTAACTACTGAAGATTCGTGGTTACTTGAGCGCTACTACAAAGATTTGATTCAATCTGGCGCGCATTTAAGCGATGAGCAGCGCGCCAGATTGACCGAGCTCAACGGCGCACTCTCCAAGCTATCAACTACTTTTTCTAAAAACCTTTTAGCTGATACAAATGAGCTCGCAGTCATCGTTGACTCTGCCGATGAGCTCGATGGCTTAACCGCTAACCAAATCGCTTCGGCTGCAACGGCCGCCGCTGATCGAGGCCTCGTTGGCAAATGGTTACTAGCTCAAGTCAACTTCACTGGTAATCCCCTCTTAGATTCACTTACAAATCGCTCATTACGCAAGCGCATTATGGAGAGCTCACTGCAAAAAGGTAATCAAAACAATTCCAATGACAACAAATCTGTGTTGCTCGAGATGGTCAAACTACGGGCAGAGCGTGCACAGTTATTTGGAGTTAACTCTCATGCCGAGCACATCACCGCAGTAGAGACTGCAGAGAACCCTGCCAATGTTCATGCGATGCTACAAAAGATTGCACCGGCCGCAGTTCGTAACGCCACACTAGAGGCGGCAGATCTTGAAAAATCTGCAGGTACTGCCATTGAGAGCTGGGACTGGGGTTTTTATACCGAGAAAGTCCGGTTAGAAAAATACAGTATTGACACGGCGAAAATGCGGCCATACTTTGAACTCGAACGCGTCTTGCATGACGGCGTATTTTTTGCAGCTAACAAACTCTTTGGAATCACATTTAAAGAACGACCTGACTTAGTAACCTATCATCCAGAGGCACGTACATTTGAAGTTAGCAATGAAGATGGCACACCCCTCGGACTCTTTATCGGTGACTTCTTCACCCGCGATTCAAAGCGTGGTGGCGCCTGGATGAACTCACTTGTAAAACAAAACTATCTACTTAGCCAGCTGCCAGTTGTGGTTAACAACCTCAATGTTCCAAAGCCCCCTGCAGGACAACCCGCCCTCTTGACTCTCGATTTCACAACTACTTTGTTCCATGAGTTTGGTCATGCCTTGCATGGCCTGTTATCTCAGGTTAAATATCCACGTGTTTCAGGCACGGCGGTTCAGCGCGACTTTGTTGAGTTTCCATCACAAGTAAACGAGATGTGGATTATGTGGCCCGAGGTTCTTAATAACTACGCACGCCATTATGAGACCGGCGAGTTAATGCCCCAAGAGTGGGTAGATAGCCTGAATGCCGCATCGACATTTAATGAGGGATTTGCAACGACAAGTTATTTGGCTGCAGCGGTTCTAGATCTTGCATGGCACTCATTAACAAGTGATCAAGCCACAGAGATTAATGATGTTGAAGCCTTCGAGGCAAAGGCATTGGCAGATTACGGATTAGATTTTGCGCCAGTTCCAACGCGCTACCGCTCAACATATTTCTCTCATATCTTTGATGGCGGTTATTCAGCTGGCTATTACGGATATATCTGGTCTGAAGTTTTAGATGCCGATACCGTCGATTGGTTTAAGGAAAACGGTGGTCTGCTGCGTAAAAACGGCGATCATTTTAGGCAGACACTTCTGGGCCGTGGTGGTTCGATTGATTCGATGCAGATGTTTAGAAACTTCAGAGGCCGCGATTCAAAGATAGAGCCGCTGTTGAAACGTCGCGGTCTTTTGTAACTAAATAAGCAGTTCGGCTTAGCCAGCAGAGCCTGAAGGACCTGACTTACGTTGAAAACGAGGAGCTGGTGCCCCACCTGCTTGCGCGCCGCCGAGCTTTGGACCAACTGCAGTTGCGCCTCCAGGAAGAGATGTGTTCTTATGCTTCTTCTTTTCCAACGCCTCTAAAAACTTTGCGCGGGCATCATCTGAAGGTTTCTTATCATCGGCCATGAGATCAATCCTATCTTTACTTCGCGCTCTCTTTATACTCGCGCAATCGCTCTAGAACTTCTGATTCACGGTAGCGACGGTGTCCACCAAGGGTACGAATCGCGGTGAGCTTGCCCGCCTTTGCCCAACGCGTGACTGTTTTAGGATTTACATGAAAACGTACTGCCACCTCTTTAGGGGTTAAGAGGACCTCTGGGGCTGGTGGGCGGTTTGTTGTCACTGCCCCACCCCTTCATCGACTATGTCCTAATTGCTCCGTATTGTGGTGAAGTATTACGATTTGGGCGGCGTAAAGCAATAGGTAAAAACCCGTTAATTGGCCGACTCTAGGCTTTGCACATTGCGCCAACGCGACATTAACCGCTCGTAACCTTGACCTGCGACCATCCCATCGGCGGCGGCAAGACCAGATAACGAGTGCAATACATCTTCAATCGATGAATCGGCTAATAAACCATCTTCGCCATTATCTCTAAGAGATTTATCTAAATATGTTGCAAGGCCGCCGTAATCTAATTCAACAAAGGATTTCGGATGAAACATTTCAAGCCATGCAAGCAAGTTCTCTAAATCTTGCTCCACTGGGCCTTCGCCAAATGCACTAACCACGGTTTCATGTGCAGCTTGTGCACGTGATTTTGCAAGTGCAATCGTTGTTCGTGCATTTGAAAACAGGCCATGAGCATCTTCGCCGCGCTGACGCTCTTGTGGTTGAAATAGTAAAAACCATCGTGGGGGAATAACCCATGTCTCATTGAGAATATGTGGAACTTTATCTTCGAGTAGATCAACACCTGCAGTTATGACATCTTCAATCGCGGGTGTGATAAAGAAAGGAATAACCGTGCTTGGTAATGAATCTTTAAAGTTATCGAGTGCTGCCCAACAACGTGTCGCAGTTGCCCACGGCGAAATGTATCGCTCGCCTTCGACCTCAAGAATGTGAACACCATCTGGACGACCGGCTGGTGGTTCGGGGAAAACTAAACGACGAAGCGCTAATATCTCTTCAAAAATATAACTCGCCTCATCGATATTGACCGACTGCCAACGCAGACGATCGGCGAGCTCAAAGGCTGAAAGTGGTTCGTAGATACGAAGAGAGGCGACGTACGGAGTTGGTCTCACGCAGGTGGGATGTAATTGCCCTCAGCGAAGGAATCGTCATCATCTTTATTATTCGATGTATCGACTTCGCCGTGAAGCTCTTTTGTTAAGCGGTCGAGATCCATATCTTGGGCGTTGTACTTTAAATCCCGTGCAACTTTTGTCTGTTTAGCTTTTGCTCGGCCGCGACCCATAATGCGACCCCCTTACCTGTATGTATTCGTCAGAGCCGTAGATTAGCGCGGACTGGCGTTTGGCTCCAAAGCCACGGCAAATGAGCGGGTTTTTACCTTGTGGCGCAGGGCAAAATAGCCCATCACTTGGAGGAACA
>SHVG01000016.1 GCA_009691145.1 Candidatus Planktophila sp.
TATCGTGGCCTCGTTCAAGTGCAAGAAGGTGCACATCACTCAAAAAGCACGGTTAAGTGCGATGCATTATTGATCGACACAATTTCTCGCTCGGATACATATCCATATGTTGATATCCGCGAAGACGATGTTTCTATGGGGCACGAGGCCACGGTTTCCAAAATTAGTGATGATCAGCTCTTCTATCTGATGTCACGCGGTTTAAGCGAAGATGAAGCGATGGCCATGATTGTCCGTGGATTCATCGAACCCATTGCCCGCGAATTACCGATGGAGTACGCACTCGAGCTCAACCGTCTCATTGAACTTCAAATGGAAGGCGCCGTTGGTTAATGTCTCTTCTTGCCACTAACTACTTAACTCCTACTGGTCGCGAAGAGGCTTGGCGCTTTACACCTCTTAAACGTTTGCGGGGTCTACATGATGGTGCGGCCGTTGTTGGCGATCGCGCATCTCTCATCTCATCACATTCACTTCCTGCGGGTGTGACTTTCATGAGTGAAAACCTTGCTCCACTTGCCCACAGTGATGATGTAATCATCGAGCGCATCCGTGGGCTCGATGGGCAGGTTAGTCACTTATCGATTGCCGCCAACACTGAAGTTGCCGAACCCATACTCCTTGGACGCAGCAATGGCGCACTAGAGACTGCCGAACTATCGAGAGTTCGGATCTCCCTAGGTGAGCATGCCGTTGCGACCGTAGTTATTGAAAATACTGGAGACACCGTCTTAGCAGAAGATCTAGAGATCTCGCTAGCACCGGGATCATCCCTTACCTTCATTACTTTGCAAGAGTTTGATGCACAGAGTGTTTACGCTGCACGACACCACGCTGTGGTCGATAAAGATGCCCACTTTAAATCAATCACAGTAACCGTTGGTGGAGATGTAGTACGGATTCTTCCAACGGTCGAATTTATTGCACCAGGTGGATCGGTCGAACTCCTCGGTGTCTACTTTGCAACGGCAGGACAGTTTTTTGAGCATCGCATGCATGTTGATCACGCAGTTCCGCATGCAAAATCACGTGTGAATTTCAAAGGCGCTCTTGCAGGGCGCGATGCACACACAGTATGGATTGGGGATGTTCTTATCCGCGCAATTGCCGAAGGCACCGATACATACGAACTCAACCGTAACTTACTCCTGAGTGATGGTGCACGCGCTGATTCAGTTCCTAACCTAGAGATTGAAACCGGTGAGATTATAGGTGCAGGCCACGCCAGTACAACCGGACGCTTCGATGATGAGCAGCTCTTCTATTTAATGTCGCGTGGAATCACCCTTGAGAATGCTCGACGCTTAGTTGTTCGCGGCTTCTTTAATGAAATCGTTACGGAGATTGGAATCGAAGCTATTCAAGATCGACTAATGAACCGCATCGATAACGAACTCGAAAAGGCAGGTACCTAATTGCCAGATCTGTATTTAGATCAACTTGAATCAGGCAGACCGCTCAAGCTTGAAAAAGATGGCAAGACAATCTGTGTAACCCGTATTGGCCACGAAGTCTTTGCAATCGACGATACATGTTCGCACTCTGAAGCCTCATTGTCAGAGGGTGAAATAGTTGATTTCAAAATCCAGTGCTGGCTACATGGCGCCGAGTTTGATCTGCGCACAGGAGAAGCAGTAACGCTTCCGGCCAATATTGCCCTTGCAACCTATCCAGTAAAAATTCAAGCAAACTTAGTCACGGTAGAGATTTAGGAGAGAAGAGAGAACAATGAGCAGACTAGAAATCCGCAACCTGCAGGTATCGGTCAAGACCGATGCAGGCGCTGTCGAGATTCTCAAAGGCGTTGATTTAACCATCGAAACAGGTGAAACACATGCCATTATGGGACCAAATGGTTCTGGTAAGTCAACGCTGGCATATTCAATCGCAGGCCATCCTAAGTACACAATTGTTGGCGGTTCGGTCACTCTCGATGGCGCCGATGTTTTGGATATGACCGTTGACGAGCGCGCTAAGGCAGGATTATTTTTGGCTATGCAGTATCCAGTTGAAGTACCTGGAGTATCGGTGTCAAACTTTTTACGCACAGCCGCGACAGCCCTTCGTGGCGAGGCTCCCAAGCTGCGCACATGGGTAGCAGAGGTAAAGGATGCGATGGAGGCACTCAACATTGATCCAGCCTTTGCATCTCGTAACGTCAATGAGGGCTTTTCAGGCGGCGAAAAGAAGCGCCATGAGATTATGCAACTTGAGCTATTAAAGCCAAAGATTGCGATTCTAGATGAGACCGACTCAGGTTTAGATGTCGATGCTCTGCGAATTGTTTCAGAGGGTATCAATCGCGCTAAGGCCAATGGCAACTTAGGGGTACTTCTTATTACTCACTACACACGGATTTTAAAATACATTAAGCCTGATTTTGTTCATGTCTTTGCTAATGGACATATCGTAGAAGAAGGCGGACCGGATTTAGCTGACAAGCTGGAGGCAAATGGCTACGCAGATTATGTGAGCAAGTAAGAACTCATGTCATTTTCGGCGGCACAGATACGTAAAGATTTTCCAATCTTTGAGCGTACTGTGTGCGAGGGTAAAAGGTTGGTCTACTTAGATAACGGGGCCACTAGTCAGAAGCCGCTCTCTGTTATCGAAAGCGAGAGTGATTTCTATAGATTGCACAACGCTGCCGTGCACCGAGGGGCCCATCAACTGGCCGAGGAAGCTACAGATGCTTATGAAGGCGCACGTGAAATCGTGGCCGCCTTTCTAGGCGCGCCAGGGGGTGCCGATGAGATCATCTTTACCAAGAGTGCAACAGAGTCTCTTAATCTCTTGGCATATGCCATGGGCAATGCCCCTGTTGGTAATCGCTTTGCAGTAGGGGCCGGAGATCGAATTGTTGTTACTGAGATGGAGCATCACGCAAATTTAATCCCTTGGCAGCAGTTAACTGCACGCACTGGCGCCGAACTAGCCTGGTTTAAGGTAACTGCTGAGAGCCGTTTAGATTTATCTACCATTAACGATGTGATTACCGCCAATACAAAGATTGTCTCGGTGACTCATCAATCAAATGTACTAGGCACCATCAATCCACTTGCTGCAATCGTTGCACGTGCACATGAAGTTGGCGCAGTCGTGATTCTAGATGCCTGTCAATCTGTGCCGCATATGTCTAT
Source organism: Candidatus Planktophila sp. (assembly GCA_009691145.1). Lineage (GTDB taxonomy): Bacteria > Actinomycetota > Actinomycetes > Nanopelagicales > Nanopelagicaceae > Planktophila. Next base: position 3,141 of record SHVG01000016.1, read on the forward strand.
CGATATAAAAGCTCTCGGCGTGGATTTTCTGGCTTTCTCAGGTCACAAAGCGCTAGGACCAACAGGCATTGGCGTTCTATGGGGCCACATGGATCTCTTAAATGAACTGCCACCCTTCTTATTTGGTGGCTCGATGATCGAGAACGTGACAATGACAACAGCTACCTGGGCACCGGTTCCTCAGAAATTCGAAGCCGGCGTTCCGAACATGGCCCAGGCAGTTGGTCTAGGCGCTGCCCTAAATTATCTAACTAATCTTGGCATGGATAATGTTCATGCATATGAGGTTGCATTAACTGGCTACTTGTTAGAAAAGATGCACGCTGTGCCAGATCTGCGAATTGTAGGACCAGCCAATACCCAATCACGTGGTGGCACACTCTCATTCACTATTAAAGGTATTCACCCACACGATATTGGACAGTATTTAGATAGTCAGGGAGTTGCCGTTCGCACAGGACATCACTGTGCCTGGCCATTGGCTAGAGCATTGTCAATTCCTGCCAGCACACGCGCATCGCTCTATCTTTATAACGATGAAAGCGATTGTGACGCCTTGGTCGATGCAATACTTGGAGCTCAGAAATACTTTGGGAGATTTTAAATGGAGTTAGATTCGCTGTATCAAGAGGTCATCCTCGATCACTATAAGCACCCTCAACATAAGGGGCTTAGTCCGACTTTTAGTGCGCAGGTCACTCACGTCAACACCAGCTGTGGTGATGAGATTATTCTCAATATCAATCTCGATAATGAGTTGATTAGCGAGCTCACCTGGGAAGGCCAAGGGTGCTCAATCTCCCAGGCCAGTGTTTCCATGATGACTGATTTATTGACTGGTAAGACTCTGAAGCAGGCTGCGGTAATCGTCAAGAGTTTTTCAGAGCTCATGGCTAGTAAAGGCACATCAGCGGGGGATCCCTTAGTGTTAGAGGATGCGGTTGTCTTTGCTGGTGTTTCAAAGTTTCCAGGGCGGGTAAAATGTTCACTTCTTGGATGGATGGCATTTAAAGATGCTGCGATTCAAGCACAAGCTAATAATCGGGGAGAGCGATGACAACGAGCGTAGATGATGTAACAGAGGCGATGAAGGATGTAGTCGATCCTGAACTCGGTATCAACGTCGTTGATCTTGGTTTGATTTATGACGTCATGGTCGACGAGGCAAATATCGCGATACTCAACATGACCCTGACATCGGCGGCATGTCCACTGCAAGATGTTATTGAAGACCAGACGCGTCAAGCACTTGCCGGGATGACCAGCGATGTCAAGATTAACTGGGTCTGGATGCCACCCTGGGGACCAGATAAAATCTCTGATGATGGTCGCGATCAACTTCGAGCGCTGGGATTTACGGTTTAACAACTAACTGCATAGGGTAGAGGCATGTCGATGCATGCGGTGTGGATGACCCATAGATCTATGACGGCCGATCCATCGGTGAAAGAGCAAAAGCTCAAAGCGGGAACGGTTAAACGCATTTTTTCCTTTGCCAAACCTTACCGAGCTAGCATCCTGATCTTTTTAGGCACAGTTGTAATCGATGCCGCACTTATTGTCACAACGCCCCTGCTTCTGCTGCGTCTGATTGACGATGGTGTCATTCCTAAAAATGGGGACCTCGTAACACAGTTATCTATCTTTGTTGGTTTACTTGCTATCGCCGATGCAGGCATGAGCATGCTCGGTCGCTACTTTTCATCACGCATCGGTGAGGGCTTGATCTACGATCTTCGCTCTTTAGTCTTTGCTCATGTTCAGCGTCAATCTATTGCCTTCTTTACCCGCACCCAAACTGGGGCGCTTATTTCACGCATTAACAGTGACGTTATTGGTGCACAGCAGGCATTTACCGCCACGCTCTCAGGTGTGGTGAGCAATGTTGTCTCACTTGTCTTAGTCGGTGTGACAATGATGATTCTCTCGTGGCAGATTACGATTTTTTCACTGCTGTTGCTTCCGCTATTCCTTATACCTACAAAATGGGTCGGGCGAAAGCTCCAATCACTCACGCGCGAATCCTTTAGCGTCAACGCAGAGATGTCGAGCACAATGACCGAGCGCTTCAATGTCTCGGGTGCGATGTTGGTCGCACTCTATGGTCAGCCTGCCCGTGAACGTGAGTACTTTCGATCACGTGCCAGACGTGTTGCAGATATTGGTATCAAGATGGCCATGCTCAACCGACTCTTTTTCATAGCACTCACAAGTGTTGCAGCTATCGCTACCGCCTTTGCCTATGGAATCGGCGGTCAGTTAGCTATTAATGGCAGAGTAACCGTCGGAACACTGCTCGCGATTACTGCACTCCTTGCACGTCTATACGGACCGCTGACTGCGCTTTCGAATGTCCGCATCGATGTTATGACCTCTCTGGTTTCTTTTGAGCGCGTCTTTGAGGTTTTAGATTTAGAGCCGATGGTCAAAAACCGTGATGGCGCAATCGAATACCACGCCAAGAATCCGCGTATTGAGTTCGACTCCGTTGGCTTTGCTTATCCACGGGCAAATGAGATTTCACTTGCATCTCTTGAATCCGCGGCCAAGCCTGAAAGCGTTGAGAGCGGTGAAGTCTTAAGAAATCTCTCCTTTATTGCAGAGCCCGGAACCTTAACAGCACTTGTTGGCCCATCAGGTGCTGGCAAAACTACTATTAGCGCTCTGATTCCTAGACTCTACGATGTCACAAGTGGCGCAATCACAATTGATGGACATGATATCCGCGATTTAACAATGGAGTCGTTGCGTGAGTCCATTGGTGTGGTGATGCAAGATGCTCATCTCTTTCACGAAACCATCGCCGAAAATCTTCGCTACGCAAAGGTTGATGCAACGCAGGCACAAATGCAGGCTGCATGTGAGGCGGCACAGATTTGGAGATTAATTGAGTCACTTCCCAATGGCTTAGAGACAATGGTGGGAGAGCGCGGACACCGCTTATCGGGTGGGGAAAAGCAACGCCTTGCGATCGCACGTCTACTTCTTAAATCACCGGCAGTGGTAATTCTTGATGAAGCAACTGCGCATTTGGATTCAGAAAATGAATCACTTGTTCATGCAGCCCTTGAGAATGCTTTAAGGGGGCGTACAAGCATTGTGATTGCACATCGCTTGAGTACTGTGCGAGATGCCGATCAGATTCTTGTTCTAGAGAATGGGTCGATTGTTGAGCGTGGAAAGCACAATGAACTCGTAGCTTTAGGTGGTCTCTATGCCGATTTGTACAACCGCCAGGATTTAACGGGTGCGTCTAATCAAGATCCGTCCATAAATAACTAGGCCAGCAAAGAATATCCACTGCAGTGCGTAAGCCATATGTGGGCCATCACTTAATTCGGGTAACTGTGAGGCAACATCTGGTGTCAGTGATGGATCAGAGCCAGTGAGTAAATCGAGATAGAAATCCTCGGTCTCTAAACGCGACTGTGCATTGAGCTCGGCAACTAATCCAGCACCGCTGGCGGGAAGTGCAAAGAATGAGCCGCGTGGAAGTGATGAGTCCAAGCGCAGTCGCCCAGTTATCTCTACAACTCCCGAAGGAGTTTGTCTTACTTCGGGGACAGTAGTGGCAGTAATCCCGGCCTTAACCCATCCACGGTCTACCCAAAACCTCTTGTCTTCAATAGATGTAAAGAGCGTTAATACTTCGAAGCCATAGACACCTTCGGAGTATCTATTGCGTAGCAAAATCTGCTCTTTGCTATCGAACTCTCCAGATGTCGTAACACTCTGCCACTCATATCGCGCAGGTGAAGTAGCAACAGTTGAGAGTGGCTGGGCAGCAAGGGATATGTGGTTTTTAATCAAGGTATTGCGTGCGTGGCGATCGACGCCTCGTTGGTACTGCCACTGCGCAGCCCATAAACATAAAACAATAAGAGCCAGAGCTACGGCGGATTTTAGAAGGGCCCACGGCTCACGTTGCATAGGTCTTACTTTAGTTTATGAAATCGCTCGCGGCTTCTCATCACGGATATGTGCGCCGGGCGTGAAAGTCTCACGGCCGGCATTTGCAATGACCACGGCGAAGTATGGAAGGGTTACTGCACCCAACAATGCCACCCAGCGATATGGGCTGGGTAAAATAACCGTCAAGATGAAGCAGGCGGTACGAATCATCATCGAAATAAAATATCGTTTCTGTCGGCCTGCTTGATCGGCACTCAACGCTTTAGGAGCGCTCGTGATATCAAAGATCTCCTTCTCATCGGCCATACAGGTAAGCCTAATACTCGACATGAACGAGTGCATCTTTTGATTACCTTGCAGTAGCCAGTAGGTTTGCGCACATGAGTTCACTGGCCCTAGTCACAGGTGGCAATCGTGGAATCGGCCTAGCTATCGCTCATGCGCTCAAAACTGCCGGTCACGATGTAGTCATCACCTATCGCTCTGGCTTAGCACCTGCTGATTTCAAAGCGGTAGTGATGGATGTTACTTCTACTAAAAGCGTCGATGCAGCCTTTGATTCAATTGAAGCGCAGTGGGGCCTACCAGAGATTATCGTTGCAAATGCCGGCATCACGAAAGATGGCCTTGTGATGCGAATGAGCGATGCCGATTTTGAGGGTGTCATCAATGCAAATCTCACCGGTGCATTTCGCGTAGCGCGCCGAGCGACTAAAGGATTGTTAAAGTTAAAGCGCGGACGTTTAATCTTTATAGGTTCAATCGTTGGTGCTGCGGGTTCGGCCGGACAGGTTAACTACGCCTCCAGTAAATCTGGCTTAGTTGGGATGGCTCGCTCCTTTGCACGTGAAATTGGAAGTCGTGGGATAACATCGAATGTAATCGCCCCCGGTTTTGTCGAAACAGATATGACATCTACATTAGATGAGAAACGTCGTAACGAGATCGCAGCATCAGTTCCACTCGGGCGTTTCTGTAGCGCAGAAGAGATTGCATCTGTTGTTGCATTCATCGCATCACCACAAGCTAGCTATATAACCGGGGCACTCATCCCAGTTGATGGCGGATTAGGCATGGGTCACTAAATGGGAATCCTCGATGGAAAGAAGATACTTGTTACGGGCGTACTCACCGATGCATCGATCGCATTTCATATTGCGCGCATCGCCCAAGAGCAAGGCGCCGATGTAATCCTCTCCTCGTATGGGCGCGTACTCTCACTAACAACTCGCATAGCAGGACGACTTCCAAAGCCCGCCCCTATCGTGCAGTTAGATGTAACTAATACCGAAGATCTCAACGCTCTCGAATCTCGCGTGCGCGAACACTTTCCCAATGGTTTAGATGGTGTTGTTCACTCCATAGGCTTTGCTCCTGAGGCCGCCCTTGGTGGAAACTTTCTCAATACCTCCTGGGAGGATGTTTCAACGGCTCTTCACGTATCTGCTTACTCACTTAAGGCGCTCACAATGGCGGCACGCCCATTATTTAGCGGTGGCGGCTCAGTTGTCGGTTTAGATTTCGATGCCGCAGTTGCCTGGCCCAAGTATGACTGGATGGGCGTTGCTAAGGCGGCGCTGGAGTCAACATCGCGCTACCTTGCCCGCGATTTGGGTGCTGAAAATATCCGTGTTAATTTAATTGCAGCTGGTCCTATCCGCACAATGGCCGCTAAATCAATTCCAGGCTTTGAAGAGTTTGTAAAAGTTTGGAACGAGCGCTCCCCACTTCTCTGGGATGTCACCGATCCCGTGCCAGCGGCGCAGGCCACAGTCGCCCTGCTCTCAGACTGGTTCCCAAAGACAACGGCTGAAATCATCCATGTCGATGGTGGCCTTCACGCGATGGGCGCCTGAAAACCCTCGATTTCGTGGATTCGCTGGGCTCGGGTAGCCTTGGGCACAGACCAGTGGCCTAACAGCTCACTGCAAGAGGAGTTACCGCTCCCACCTCCATCGCCACTACTGCGATCTGGTTCGTCGGATTTAGGGATTATCTCCCTGTCTCCTTGCGGTTATCTTTTTTTGCGAAACGCTGTAACACCAAAGCGTTTACTAAACCGAAGGAGCACACAGTCAGCACCGAACCACGCATTAATGATCGAATTCGCACAGCCCAAATCCGTTTGATCGGGCATACCGGCAAACAAGTTGGGGTAGTCGATATCGATACCGCGCTAAAGATGGCAGATGAGGTTGGTCTCGACTTAGTCGAAATCGCAGCAGAGGCCAATCCACCCGTATGCAAGATTATGGACTTCGGAAAATATAAGTACGAAGTTGCACAGAAGGCTCGGGAGGCGCGACAGAACCAGACCCACATCGTGGTGAAGGAAGTGCGTTTAACACCAAAGATTGAGAGCCATGACTACGAGACAAAGCGTAATCAAGTTGAGAAGTTTCTCAAGGGTGGAGACAAGGTGAAGGTGACGATGAAGTTCCGTGGACGTGAGCAAACGCGGCCAGAGCTTGGATACATAATGCTGCAACGTCTGGCGACAGATATCGCAGAGTTTGGATTCATCGAGTTCGCCCCTAAGCAAGAGGGACGAAATATGACAATGCTTATTGGACCGACGAAGAAGAAAACGGAGGCGGTTGCAGAGGCCAAGGCGGCACGTAAAGCCAAGGCAGATGCAGCGGCGGAGACAAAGGATGGAGCATAAAGATGCCAAAGATGAAAACGCACAGTGGAGCTAAGAAGACTTTCCGCGTTACAGGTACAGGAAAGATCATGCACGAGCGCGCTGGTAAGCGACATCTGCTCGAGCGTAAATCTTCACGTGTCACACGCCGCCTCTCAACCGAGCAGTCAGCAAAGCCAACCGTCACAATGACAGCCAAGCGCATGCTTGGCTTGAAGTAAGGAACGTGAGATAAATGCGAGTAAAACGTGCTGTTCACGCCGCCAAGAAGCGTCGTACAACTTTGGAGCGTGCCAGCGGTTACCGCGGACAGCGCTCACGTCTTTTCACAAAGGCAAAAGAGCAAGTCACGCACTCTATGGTCTATGCATTCAATGACCGTAAAGATAAGAAGGGGGTTTTCCGCCGTCTATGGATTCAACGTATCAATGCAGGATGCCGTTCACATGGTCTGACCTACAACCGTTTTATCCAAGGTCTAAAAGCTGCAGGCGTTGAAGTAGATCGTCGTGTTCTCTCTGATCTTGCAACCAATGATCCAGCAACTTTCAAAACTCTTGTAGATGTCGCTCGTAAGAGCCTCATCTCAGCTTAAAACACCTCCAATGATTGAGAGCCTTAACTCCCCGCATGTCGGGCGGGTTAAGGCTCTAATTGGTTCTCGAGGTAGTAAAGAGCGAGGCGCCACCGGTGAATTTGTAGCCGAGGGTATGCAGTGTTTTCGCGAATCGATGTCCTCATCTAATGGTCCGCGAATAAACACGCTCTACTTAACCCAGTCAGCTCGCGTAAAGCTCAATGAGTTTACAGATCTCTCACTACTGCAAACATTTGATGTCTCTGACGATGTCATGCGCGCGATGTCGCAAACTATTACCCCGCAAGGCATTCTTGCAATCTGCTCTATCCCGCGTACATCTCTAGATTCCATAGCGCTCAATGGGATGCGAAAATTTATCTATCTCTCAGAGGTTCAAGATCCAGGCAATGCCGGCACGATTCTTCGATCAGCCGATGCCTTTGGAATGGATGCCGTAATTACATCACCAGGTAGCGTCGATATGTATTCACCAAAGGTAGTTCGAAGCACTGCCGGCTCGCTATGGCATATTCCGGTGTTTGAGTCGGTAGAGCTACATATTCTGCTCTCTTCTAAAGCGTTGCACGCTTTCACTTTAGTGGCAGGTGGGTCACAACCCCTGTCCGAATTCATCAGCATGGGCGATTGTGTAGCGATCTTTGGTAATGAAGCGCGCGGTCTAACTATTGATCAATCAATCTCGAGTATCGAATCAGTAAATATCCCTATGCCCGGCTCGGCTGAAAGCCTGAATCTTTCGGCGGCGGCATCGATTGTCATGTATCACCTATCGAATATGCGCACTTCTTAAAGTTCGACCCGATAGACTCGCTCCTATGCGCGAGGATGAAGTAGCAACATGGGTATCGAACGCCCACAAAGCCTTCAACACGGCCAGAGATTTAGATCAACTCAAAACCGCTCGTCTGGCACATGCTGGAGATAAATCTCCCATAGCCCTTGCCTCTCGCGGACTTGGAGCACTCTCACCCGATGAAAAGGCGAGATTCGGCAAGATTATCGGCGATGCCAAAACTGCAATCGCATCCTTCCTCGCCTCTGCAACTAGCGCTCTGGAGGCCGTGCGCGATTCAAAGATTCTCCTTGAGGAGATCGTCGATGTAACTCTTCCATCTAATCGCTCTCACAGAGGCGGGCTTCATCCTATTTCGATTATGAGAAATGAGATTAGTGATTTCTTTATCGAACAGGGATATAGCGTTGAAGAGGGTCCAGAGATGGAGTCTGGTTGGCTCAACTTTGACGCTCTCAATGTTCCTGCAGATCACCCAGCACGGACAATGCAGGATACTTTTTTCCTTGAACCACTTGAATCTGGAATAGTTCTGCGTACTCAAACTTCACCCGTGCAGATTCGCACGATGCTTACCTCGCAGCCTCCGATCTACATCATCTCTCCTGGACGAACATTTCGCGCAGATGAGCTCGATGCAACACATAGCCCTGTCTTTCACCAAGTCGAAGGCCTCGTGGTTGATCGCGCAATCACTATGGCGCACCTGAAAGGCACTCTCGATACCTTTGCCCAGGCGATGTTTGGTCCCGGTGTTACCACGCGTCTTCGTCCATCTTTCTTTCCCTTCACCGAACCTAGCGCTGAGGTCGATGTCTTCTTTAATAATCGCTGGATTGAATGGGGTGGTTGCGGAATGGTTAACCCCAAGGTTCTACAGACGTGTGGTATCGATACCGAGATTTACTCGGGCTTTGCATTTGGTATGGGTATCGAACGCACGCTTATGGTCCGACATGGAGTTAAGGATATGCATGACATCGTCGAGGGTGACCTTCGATTCACACGACAGTTTGGGGTTGGTCTCTAATGCGCGCGCCTCTGTCATGGCTTAAAGAGTTTGCCGCTATTCCCGATTTACTAAGCCCCGATGCGATTGCCGATGCATTTATTAGCGTTGGCTTTGAAGTCGAAGAGATTATTCATCAAGGTATCGATTTAACTGGCCCGCTTGTCATTGGCGAGGTTGTTTCCATCGAGGAGATAACGGGTCAGAGGAAACCGATTCGTTTTGTTGGTCTGGACTGCGGTGAAGCCAGTACACGCTTTGTTATCTGCGCTGCTACTAACTTCACAACTGGAGATCTTGTGGTGGTTGCACTTCCCGGGGCGGTATTGCCAGGAGGTTTTGCTATCTCTGCGCGTGAAGCCTACGGAAAGGTTAGCGATGGAATGATCTGCTCCTCGCGCGAGCTAGCTTTAAGCGAGGAGCACACCGGCATCATGGTTCTGCCTCATACTCAAGGGGCTATCGGCGATAATGCAATCGAACTCCTTAGCATTAACGATGTCATCTTTGATATCGCTGTTAATCCCGATCGTGGTTATGCACTCAGTATCCGTGGCTTAGCTCGCGAACTCGCAGGAGCCCTCGATGTCGCCTACACCGATCCAGTCGATGCACTGCGTACATTGCAATTTGCCGATACTGGTAAAGGTATCAAACCAGTACTCAAGACTGGTGGCAGTGTTTTCTATCTGCGCACTCTGGGCAATTACAATCCGAAATCAGTTACACCTCTATGGATGCTCCGTCGCATTGAAAAGATGGGAATGCGCTCAATCTCATTAGCTGTAGATATCACCAACTATGTGATGTTCGAACTTGGACAGCCGCTGCATGCATTTGATGCAAAAAAGATTTCAGGTGATCTCACGATTGCTCGCGTGTCCAAGGCGCAGAAATTCACTACCCTTGATGGACAAGAGCGTGAGATCAATGGCGATGACCTGATGGTCATGGATGATAAACACCCACTAGCTCTGGCTGGCACAATGGGTGGTTTGGACTCAGAGATCACAGATGCAACCAGGGATATAGCCCTCGAGGCGGTTCGCTTTGATCCCACTGCAATCGCTAAGAACTCTCGACATCACAAAATCTCCAGCGAAGCATCGCGCCGCTTCGAACGCAGCGTTGATCCTTGCCTGGCCGAATTGGCATCGGCGCGTTGCGCCCAACTGCTTATCGAACTCGGGGGAGCCACACACGTTCAAAGTTTGAGCGCTGGTAGAGCCGTCTTTGCACCCGCTGTCGCAGTTGATCCGGCATATATCTCTCGCACTCTTGGCGTGGATGTAGCACCTGCTGTAATCAAGAAGGTTTTGACAACAATCGGCTGCGATATCAATGCAGCTTTCGCAGTTAAGCCACCCTCATGGCGTTGGGATTTAACTCAGCCAGCAGACTTTGTCGAAGAAGTTGCGCGCATGATTGGCTACGACACGATTCCATCGATCTTGCCGCCACGACCTAAGCATGCCTCGTTGACTCCCACTCAAAAGCGCCGGCGCGCAATAGCGGCATCACTTGCAGCCCAGGGTTTATCTGAGGTCCAAACATTTCCATTTACCAGTGATGCAATTATCGAATCGATGGGCTACCTCGGAGAGCGTGCCTCTACATATCGTTTAGCTAATCCAATGTCGGAGGATTTCCCAGTACTTCGGACGCATCTGTTGCCCGGGCTTGCACAAGTTGCACAGCGCAATATTGGTCGTGGTGCCAAAGATATTGCTATCTTTGAAATCGGTTCAATTTTCCGTAACTCGCAAAAGTTAGAGCCGGCTATCTCTCCTGCTCTAGATGTTAAACCAAGCGCCAAGGAGATATCTAAGATTTTCAAAAGTGTGCCGGTACAACATCTACACCTTGGCGCGATTTTGGCCGGTAAAATTGAGAATGATTCATGGCGCGGCAAATCCCGCGCATTTGATTTACATGATGCGATCGCTCACGTCGAGCGAATTCTCGAACTCTCAAATCTGACATGGAGTGTGGAGCGTAGTGATTTTGCACCATGGCATCCAGGCCGTTGTGTTGAGTTCATTATCGATGCTCGCCCAGTAGCTCATGCCGGAGAACTCCATCCACGCGTTGTTGCGCAGTTCTCACTACCTCTACGCGCCGTTGCATTTGTTATCAACCTTGATGCACTGCCGCAGACACCTATGGTGAGTGCCCGCTCAGTTGCATCTATGCCGCCGGCGATTCAAGATGTCGCACTTATCGTTGATAACACCGTATTGGCCCGTGATGTCGAAGCGGCGCTACGTGAGGGCGCGGGCGATCTACTCGAATCCATTGTTCTCTTTGATCGCTATGAAAAGATCGGAGATGGCAAGGTATCTCTGGCCTTCACCCTTACCTTCCGCAGCGATGGCCGCACACTCACGGGCGAGGAGGTCTCGGCCATGCGCGAGGCGGCGACGGCACGTGCGCTGGCTGTATGTGGGGCGGTTGTGCGTACCGCATAAATATGCAGTATCTTGCATAAATATCAATTTCGGAGTACTGTGTGGCCATGAAAACAGCGGTCATAGGTGGTAGTGGATATGCAGGAGGAGAACTGCTGCGCTTGTTATCGCTGCACCCTCACTTCGAAGTTGTAGCAGTTACCGCTCATTTCAACGCGGGGGAGTTAATAACCTCGCTCCATCCGCAGTTAACCAGTTATGGCTCTAAGGCTTTCATTAATGTGCACTCAGTTGATTTTGATTCACTTGAGTTAGTCTTCATCGCACTTCCCCATGGTGAATCTGCAGCATTAGTTGCAAAAATTCCAGATCATGTCAAGATTGTTGATTTAGGCGCCGATTTTCGCCTAGCCGATGAGAGACAGTGGCAGAAATATTACGGCGGAGCTTATGCAGGTACATGGGTCTACGGGATCCCCGAGCTCAAAGGAGCTCGATCAAAGATTGCCGGGCAATCACGTGTTGCAAATCCAGGATGTTATGCAACCTCAGTGATCCTCGGTGTTGCACCAGCTCTTGCTTTTATCGATAGCGATGACATCACCGTCGTTGCAGCATCGGGCACAACAGGTGCCGGCAGAAGCGCAAAGATTAACTTAATTGCCAGCGAGGTCATGGGATCGCTCACCTCATATAAGTTTGGTGGAGTACATCAACATACGCCAGAGATAGAGCAGGCACTGAGCGCAGTATCGGGTGCAGGCGTGAGGATTTCATTCACACCTATCTTGGCACCTATGCCGCGTGGAATCCTCACAACAATAACGGCGAAGCTAACGAAGTCGATGTCTACACAAGAGGCCCATGTGGCCTTTAGCGCTGCATATAAAGATGAATACTTCGTTGATGTGCTACCTATCGGTGCTCTTCCCAAGACTGGCTCCCTTACAGGTAGCAATAAAGTGCAGATTCAGGTTGCAGTAGATGAACATACAGATCGTTTACTTATATCTGTTGCACTCGATAATTTAGGCAAGGGCGCTGCAGGTCAGGCGATACAGAATGCAAATATCATTACTGGCTTTCATGAGGGAGCTGGATTATCTACCGATGGGCTAGGGGTATGAAGCTTCCAGTCGGTTTTCGCTCCGGCGCTGTTGCTGCGGGTTTGAAGAGCTCTGGTGCACTCGACCTGACACTCATTGAAAATCAGGGACCACACTTCTTTGCTACCGCTGTCTTTACTAGCAATCAGGTCGTTGCAGCACCTGTTATCTGGTCGCGTGAGGTCGTCAAGGGTCAGATTGTCCGTGCGGTAGTTCTTAACTCTGGTGTGGCCAATGCATGTACGGGTCCTCAGGGTTTTGCCGATGCCCACCACACCGCAGAACACGTGGGCTCGCTATTGAATATTTCATCGGGTGAGGTCATAGTCTGCTCGACTGGATTAATCGGTGAGTTTTTGCCTATGCAGAAAATACTTGCAGGTTTGGATGTCATCGCTTCATCGATGACCAGCCAGGGGCTTGCAAAAAGTGCGCAGGCGATCATGACAACCGATTCAGTTGCAAAGATTGCCACAGCATCAGTTGACGGTGCCTACTTTGCCGCAATCGCTAAAGGCGCTGGAATGCTAGCCCCGGCGTTAGCGACAATGCTCTCCGTTGTGATGACTGATGCGATTGTTCCCTTGAACGCGGCAGATATCTTCCATCGTGTTACAGATCGCACATACAACCGTATCGACTCCGATGGATGTACCTCAACAAATGACACGGTTCTCTTTATGTCTTCAGGTGCTAGTGGAGTGAGTATCTCTGACTCCACTCTAGAGAGATTACTCATGCAGGTCTGTGGATCACTTGCCGAGCAATTAATCGCTGACGCCGAAGGATCTACAAAAACCGTTGCAATTAATGTTGTGAACGCGGTTTCCGAAGAGGATGCGGTCGAAGTGGCGCGTGCTTGCGCTCGAAACAACTTATTGAAAGCGGCGATCTTTGGCAGAGACCCTAACTGGGGACGTGTGCTAGCCGCCGTTGGTACCGCCAAAGCTTATATGGATCCGCTGCTTATCGATGTAAGACTCAATGGCGTTGCGGTATGTACAAATAGTGCACCTGATCAAGATAAGAAGCTAGTGGATTTTTCCGATCGTTTAGTAAAGATTGATATTGATTTAAAGGTTGGATCTAGTACTGCAAGGATTTTAACAAATGATCTATCTCATGACTATGTCGAAGAAAACTCGGCGTACTCAACATGATCGTCGTTAAGTTTGGTGGCCATGTGATGAGAGATCAAAACCGTAACTTCGCAAAGGCCATTACCGCGGCCTTAGCCAGTGGCGAATCAGTTGTCGTTGTTCATGGCGGGGGCCCGCAGATCGATGCAGCACTAACCCTTGCCGGCATCGACAGTACTTTCATTGGTGGTTTTAGATATACCAGCCCTGCTACCTTTGAAATCGTTGAGAGGGTTTTAGTCGAGCAGGTAGGTAGTGCAATCGCCCAGGTACTGAGCGCGGGCGGGATTGCGGCACAGGCTATATCTGGTCGCACGTTGCCAACTTTGATTGCTACACGCAAAACAACGTTAGTCGATGGCAGCACTGCAGATCTTGGTCAGGTAGGTAATGTCGTCGCAGTCGATACATCCCACATCACATCCCTTGTGGCAGCCGGTGTAGTTCCAGTAGTGGCCCCGATAGCTGCCGATAGCGCAAGTGGCAATGGTCTAAACGTTAACGCCGACTTAGCTGCTGCAGCTATCGCTGGTGCCTTAGATGCCAGTGCGCTAATCATCATGACCGACGTTGCGGGAATTTACCGCAACTGGCCAGATACCCAGTCATTGATTTCAACTATCTCATGCGCCGAACTTGCATCAATACAATCATCATTTACATCAGGCATGGCCCCCAAAGTGCAAGCCACGTTAGATGCAATCGCTGCCGGTGCAAAGGCGGTTCGTATTATCGATGGAAGAGATCCACATAGCTTTGCCAATGCCCTCTCTGGCCACGGCGGAACATTGGTGAGCGCATGAACAACAATGATTTGATTAGTAGTTGGTCGCACTCCATTCAAAATAACTATGGCCTCCCATCTATCGCGCTCGTTCGCGGAAAAGGTTGCCTTGTCACAGATGCCGATGGGAAGAAGTACCTTGATTTTCTTGGTGGCATTGCAACAAATGTACTGGGACACGCACATCCTGCGATAGTCAAGGCAGTTACTAAACAAGTTGGCTTGCTTGGCCATGTCAGTAACTTCTATGCCCACCCAAACGCAATCACTCTTGCACAAAGGCTTAAAGAGATGACAGGTGATGATGATGCTCGCGTCTTCTTTGCTCAGTCTGGGGCCGAAGCAAATGAAGCTGCAATAAAGCTCTCTCGCCGCACTGGTCGCTATCGAATAATTGCAGCGCAGGGCGCCTTTCATGGACGCACAATGGGCGCACTCTCACTAACTGGCCAACCCTCTAAACGCGAACCATTCCTGCCACTTCTTAAAGGCGTTAAGCATGTGCCATACGGCGATATTGAATCCATGCGACGGGCAGTTAGTATAAAGACCGCGATGGTTATCCTCGAACCCATCATGGGTGAGGCCGGGGTAATCGTTCCGCCAGCCGATTACTTAGTTGCCGTTCGCCAGATCTGCGATGCAACGGGTGCGTTAATGGTTCTAGATTGCGTGCAAACCGGTATGGGTCGCACAGGCGATTGGTTTGGATTCGAATACTCGGGGATTAAACCCGATGTCATTACATTGGCTAAGGGCCTAGGGGGCGGGCTACCGTTATCGGCGATGATTGCATGTGGAGCCTCGGCCTATCTCTTTGCTCCAGGAGATCATGGTTCAACCTTTGGCGCCAACCCGATTACCTGCGCCGCCTCACTTGCAGCGATTAATTTTATTGAAAAAAATGCCTTAATGATCGCGGTGAAGAGGCATGAGAAGCATTTGATCCAGGAGATTGCTCTTATCCCTGGCGTTCTTGAAGTTCGTGGCGCAGGCCTTCTTATTGGTATCGAACTAACTTCAGAGATTGCTAACGAAGTTCTAGTGGCGATGCGCAGTGCAGGTGTTTTAGTCAATGCAGCAACACCCACAACTATCCGCATCGCACCTGCTTTGACTGTTACAACTGCCCAGATTAACTCCTTTGTTGCGAGCTTTAGAAAGGTGATGGCCAATGTCCACACCTAATGTTTCAGCCCGTAGAGCAAAAGCAATCTCTCTTATCGAATCAGGCCTTGTACATTCGCAATCTGATTTACTTCTCTTGCTCAAGAAAGCCGGCTATCCAGTCACGCAGGCAACAGCTAGTCGAGATCTAGAAGAGATCGGAGCGGTACGAGCTCGCGCAAAAAATGGTGAATCCATCTATCAAATCTCGGGATCAACCGATGATGCACTCGCACGGCTCTCACCCATGCCCTCAAAGCTCATCCTCTCCGTTGATCACAGCGCTAACTTGGCCGTTATTCACACTCCTCCTGGAGCTGCGCAGTTTTTGGCCAGCTCACTCGATCACGCCGCTCTCACTGGAGTCATCGGCACAATCGCAGGTGACGACACGATAATCCTTGTATCCAAGAAAGCCACAGGTGGAGCGCAATTAGCGAAAGAATTGCTCGCATACTCAAAATCTACAGTTGGGAAGAGATAGATGGCGCTCTGGGGCGGACGGTTTTCACAAGGCGCAGCCGATGCCACCTTCGCACTCTCTCGCAGCGTTGATTTCGATTGGCGGCTTGCCCCCTATGACATCCGATCATCCCTTTCCCATTTATCGATCCTGGAATCTAGCGGCCTGCTAAGTAAGAGTGATGCTGGGGCGATTAAGGGAGCCCTTAAAGAGCTGGGTGGCGAAGTAGGTAACGGGCATTTTCTGCCGATTGCCAGCGATGAAGATGTGCACAGTGCACTCGAGCGTGGGCTCAACGAAAAGTTAGGTGCGCGCGGGGGATTACTTCGCGCAGGTCGCTCACGTAACGATCAGGTGACTACAGATCTTCGCCTCTTTGCAATCGATCATATGCTCGAAATTGCTATGCTCATTACCGCTATGCAGAGTGCGCTATTGGAAAAGGCCTCTGAGTACATCAATGACAGTGCCCCGGGTTTAACGCATATCCAACATGCACAACCAGTCTCCTTTGGCCACGAGTTAGCTAAACATGCTCATGCCTTTGCCCGTGATCTCGATCGCATTAATGATTGGTTAGCTCGCACATCGGTCAGTCCACTCGGTGCAGGCGCCTTAGCCGGCTCCTCGCTGCCATTAGATCCAAAGGCGACAGCGAAAGATTTAGGTTTCAATACCAGTTTTGCAAATAGTATCGATGCAGTTAGTGATCGCGACTATGTCGCTGAGGCTCTCTTTATTCTCTCACTTGTCGGAACCCACCTCTCACGCATCGGTGAAGAGTGGACGTTATGGGCATCAACTGAGTTCGCATGGGCAAAGGTTGCAGATGCATATTCCACAGGCTCATCGATAATGCCCCAGAAAAAGAATCCAGATATTGCCGAACTCGCTCGCGGAAAATCAGGGCGCCTTGTTGGTAATTTAGTTGCCGTAATGACCATGCTGAAGGGACTGCCATTTGCCTACAACCGAGATTTACAAGAGGACAAGGAGCCACTCTTTGATAGCGTGGATACACTGCTAGTTTTACTCCCAGCAGTCACTGGCATGATTGCAACGACTGATTTCAATCGTGAAAAGATGTCGCTAGCGGCGCCTCTTGGCTACTCTCTTGCAACTGAGATCGCCGATTACTTGGCTCTAAAAAAGATTCCATTTGCCAGCGCACACGAGGCCGCTGGTGCTTGCGTTGCACTCTGCGAATCCACAGATCGCCAACTGGACCAACTTACCGACGCCGAGCTCATAGCAATTCATCCAGGCCTTGATTCCGGTGTGCGCTCTGTACTTACTGTTCATGGCGCACTTAGTTCGCGAACAACGGCAGGTGGCACAGCGCCATCACTTGTGGCCGCTCAAATAGAGGCCGCGCTGGCCGAAAATCACTCTACACAGAAGTTAATTAGCCACAAGCAGGCCAGCTTTATGGAGATGATGAGTTCATGAATCTAATTGAAGATCTACGCTGGCGTGGCCTAATTGCCCAATCCACTGATGAAAAAGCCCTCGTTGAAGCGCTCAAAAAGCCCATAACGCTATATATCGGCTTCGATCCAACAGCGCCTTCGCTGCACCTCGGCAATCTTGTCGTGCTCTTAGTCTTGCGCCGTTTTCAATTAGCTGGCCACAACCCAATCGCATTAGTCGGGGGAGCAACCGGTTTAGTCGGTGATCCCAGCGGGCGCAACGATGAGCGCACACTCAACAGCACTGAGAGCGTCGAGGGCTGGGTAAAGGCAATCCGCAACCAGGTCTCGGCATTTCTAGATTTCGATGCGCCTAAAAACCCCGCAGTAGTTGTCAATAATTTAGATTGGACTTCTCCACTTAGTGCAATCGAATTTTTGCGCGATATCGGAAAACATTTCTCAGTAAATCAAATGCTCTCTAAGGAATCAGTTGCAGCCCGCCTTGAAGCCGGTGGAATCTCCTATACCGAGTTTTCGTATCAAGTTCTGCAGTCCTATGATTTCCTCGAACTCTTTCGCCGCAACAACTGCACACTCCAACTCGGTGGTTCAGATCAGTGGGGCAACATAGTTGCGGGCCTAGATCTCATTCGTCGCGTTGAATCTGCAACTGCTCATGCCCTCACCATTCCATTGCTTGCAAAATCAGATGGCTCTAAGTTTGGGAAAACCGCTGCCGGTAGTATCTGGTTGGATCCAGCGATGACATCGCCATATGCTTTCTTCCAGTTCTGGTTAAATACTGAGGATAAGGATGTGATTAACTTTCTCAAAGTATTCTCCTTCAAATCTCATCAGGAGATTTCGCAACTGGAAAAATTACACAGCGAAAATCCTGGGTTGCGTAAGGTTCATCGCGAACTCGCGCGCGAGATAACCACTCTTGTTCACGGCGCCGATTCAACCGCGCGTGTTGAAGCTGCAGCAAAGGCTCTCTTTGGTCTAGGTGATCTCACCGAGCTCGATGAGGCAACACTTGCAAGTGCACTGGCCGAACTTCCGCGCACTACAGTCTCAAAAGATCAAAAGATTCCATCATGGGTCGATCTCTTAGCAGCTACTGGTGTCGTAGATTCAAAATCAGCGGCGCGGCGTGTGATTAAAGATGGTGGCGCATATCTCAATAATATAAAGGTAGTTAGCGAAGAGTATGCACCCTCAAAAAAAGAGTTTTTATGCGGTAAATATGCGATTTTGCGCAAAGGCAAGCGCGATCTAGCGGCCGTGGAGCTCATCTAGCTTTTACGCACTTCCTCCCAAATCCCTCTAAAAGCCTAGCCCGCTAGTGAAATTCGATTGACTAACTAAGGTAATTGGGGCGCATAACCCGATTTGACCCCTCAAGGAGTGCGGGCTATAGTTGCGCTCTTGCTGTGAAACGGACGATGAAGGCCGAACAGCATGGACCCCAGCCCTGGTTCATCGTTTTGGCCCGGTTTGACCGTGCCCGCGTGTATGGACTAGGTTTCTCGGTCTGCCCTGAAAACAGGAGAAATCCTAGGACCAGTGCGCATCCGTACCTTGAGAACTCAACAGCGTGCCATAAGTCAATGCCAATATGTGGCTCTATTTGTCATGCTTTAAATAGCGGAAAGTAAGTGTTTGACACTTACTTTTGAAGAATATCCACGGCAAATTAATACTTCAATGAGGTATGACCGTTAAAAGTTATACCCGTTGATTTCCTTTGGTAATAAGACAAAATAAACGTTAGTTTGTTTGTCTGTAGGCCAGATAAAACTTTCTATGGAGAGTTTGATCCTGGCTCAGGACGAACGCTGGCGGCGTGCTTTACACATGCAAGTCGAGCGATGAGATCCCTCCGGGGATGGATTAGCGGCGAACGGGTGAGGAACACGTGAGGAATCTACCTTCAACACTGGGATAACTCCGGGAAACCGGGGCTAATACCGGATACGAGATCGGCAGGCATCTGCTGCTCTGGAAAGTTTTTCGGTTGAAGATGACCTCGCGGCCTATCAGCTTGTTGGTGAGGTAATGGCTCACCAAGGCGACGACGGGTAGCCGGCCTGAGAGGGCGACCGGCCACACTGGGACTGAGACACGGCCCAGACTCCTACGGGAGGCAGCAGTGGGGAATATTGGGCAATGGAGGAAACTCTGACCCAGCGACGCCGCGTGCGGGATGAAGGCCTTCGGGTT
>SHVG01000017.1 GCA_009691145.1 Candidatus Planktophila sp.
CGAAAGCAGATTGGACTTACATTCGCCTTTGAAAGTTAAAGGCGTGCTAAATCGGCAACACCAACAAGGCCGGCCTCATTACCTAACTCGGCGGCGATAATCTGCGGATAAGGGTGCTTGCCAGCAAATGGCATTGTGCGCGCTAGAGCCTCTCTAGTTGGCGCCAGTAAAATCTCGCCGGCATCGATTACTCCCCCGCCGATAACCACACATGCTGGATCTAAAAGCATAGAGAGCGTTGCGATTCCGACGCCAAGCCACTGTGCCGTTGTATTAAAGGCAGCTAGGGCCACCGGGTCACCATCGCGAGCGGCATCGGTAATCCCCGCTCCAGTTAAACCGGCAACTGTGCCATCTCCACGCGATAACAAGTTGCGTGCGATCTCAGGGCTAGCGTTAATGGCCTCGCGAGCATAACGCAGCAGTGCATTACCCGATGCATACTGTTCGAAACAACCACGTGCACCACACCCACACAGATGTCCATCAGGGACAACGCGCATGTGACCAAACTCTGCAGCGGTACCAAAGGCTCCACGGTATAACACACCGTTAACAACTATTCCCCCGCCGATACCTGTACCAACTGTCAACATCACCATGTGATCTTGATTTCGGCCAGCACCGAACTTTGCCTCGCCCCATGCAGCGGCATTTGCATCGTTTTCAATAATGACTGGAAGCCCAATTAAACTGGTGAGTGTGTTATCTAAATCAACGCCATTCCAATCGGCAATATTAGGTGTTGCAAGCATTGTCTTTCGATCCGATGAGACAAAGCCTGCAGCCGATACCCCAACCGATTCAACTCTATGCTGCTGCATGAGCTCTTTAGCAATATCTGCAATTGTCTGCATCAATGCACTGCCACCTTGGCGGGGGGTATCTTTCCTGGCTGTTGCTAAAACCTTTCCTGACTCGTCAACGACCCCACCCAAAACCTTGGTACCACCAACATCGATACCAATCGTGAACGCCATAGGAGTTAATTACGCTTCGAGCGTTACTTTAAGTTGTGCCAGCGCGGCATCGATTGTCGCCTTCTCGGCTTTTTGTCGCATCATCGCTGGTATCGCAATAGAAAGTGAAACGGTGAGCTCGTATGTAATCTCGGTTGTATCCTCATCGATGCTCTTCACACTGTAGGTGCCATCCATGCCAGTTAATAGATCTGCATCATCGAGGGAAAAACTTAAACGGGTAGGTGCTTGCGACCAGTCGTAATCTAAGATAACTCGATCTTTCATCATCCCTGTATCGATGGTCATCTTGACTTTGATGGGGCGCCCCTGCTCATCACGGGCTACGACCTCTACCGCCTTAATCGATGTCGACCATTCTGGGTACTTTTCCAGCGCAAATAGCGCCTCAGTAACGGCTGCTAGTGGGGCATCGATGGAGATAGTTGAACTGCTCGAATCGCTCATGGCCCAAGGTTACCCCTCTTCCCTAATGAATAATTCAGGCACTAACGTTAAGGCTATGAATGAAATCACTAATCCCGTACTTGTCCCTGCCGCCACTGCCGGTAACCTCACAAATCTCATCGCCGAACGGGCATGGTTTGAACCAGAGCGCATTGTTATGTCTCGCGCACTCGGTGATGGCTGGCAGAGTGTCACGGCAAAAGAGGCTGAGGCCCAGATCCGTGAAACCGCAAAGGGATTAATCGCAGCTGGTGTGCAGATCGGTGATCGCGTTGCAATCATGTCGCGCACGCGTTACGAGTGGACGATTTTAGATTTTGCCATCTGGTTTGCCGGTGCCGTAGTTGTTCCTGTCTATGACACATCATCGGCCGAACAGATCGACTGGATTCTCAACGACTCATCTTCGGTAGGAATCATCGTTGAGACCCCAGCGTTGCGCGAGGTAGTCCAGAGCGTTCTGCCCTCACACACCAAGCACGTGTGGACGATGACGGAGGATGTATTAAGTACTCTAAAAGCCGCCGGTGCTCACATCAGTGATGACGAAATCGATCGCCGCAGAAACTCTCTTGTCCCTGACACTCTTGCAACACTTATCTATACATCTGGGACAACGGGTAAGCCAAAGGGCGTTGCCCTTACACACAGCAACTTCTTGTTCGAGTGCGGCAACGTCGTGCAGGCACATAGCGATTTATTCTTAAAGCCAGGCGGATCTACACTTTTGTTTTTACCTGTGGCTCACGTCTTTGGTCGAATAGTCGAAATCGGAGCGATCGCGGCCGGTCTCCACTTAGCTCACTGCAGTGATCCAGTTGCTCGCTTGTCTATAGATCTCGCCTCCTTTAAACCAACCTTCGTACTAGCAGTTCCACGAATCTTTGAAAAGATTTATAACGGCTCAGAGGCACGCGCAGATGCAGCCGGTAAGGGAAAGATATTTAGAAAGGCGGCCGATGTTGCGATCGCATACTCAGAAAGCCTTGATAGAAAGGGGATATCTCCCCTACTTTCAATTAAGCACAAACTATTCGACAAGTTGGTTTACTCCAAGATCCGCGCAGGTATGGGCGGACGTGTTGAAGCTGCAATCTCTGGCGGTGCACCTCTTGGTGTGCGTCTGGGCCATTTCTATCGTGGTGCTGGAATCACGATCCTTGAGGGCTATGGATTAACTGAGACAACTGCAGCTGCAACCATTAATACAACTAGCGCGCATCGCGTCGGATCTGTTGGTCGTCCAGTACCCGGAACATCGATCAAGATCGCCGATGATGGTGAGGTCTTGATCCGCGGTCCGATTGTTATGCGTGGATATTGGCAGAACGATGCCGCTAACGCCGAATCATTTGACGCTGATCACTGGTTCCAATCGGGAGATCTTGGAAAGTTAGATGATCAGGGCTTCCTCTATATCGTCGGGCGCAAGAAAGAGTTAATTGTTACAGCTGGTGGAAAAAACGTTGCACCTGCAGTCCTTGAAGATCGTCTGCGTGCACACCCATTGGTGAGCCAGTGCATGGTCGTTGGCGACAACCAGCCATTCATTGCAGCCCTTGTCACTATTGATCAAGATGCGCTGAAGTTATGGATTGCTAATAATAAAAAAGAGGGCGCATCTATGGCAGTTCTGGCTCATGATCCAGATCTCATCTCTGTTGTGCAGACGGCCGTCGATGATGCAAACAAAGCGGTGAGCAAAGCTGAATCGATCCGTAAGTTCATTATCTTGCCAACTGACTTCACCATCGCAGGTGGACACCTAACGGCCAAGCTTTCAATGAAACGCGCAGTCATTTCAAAAGAGTTCGCCAAGGAGATTGAACAACTCTTTACTAAGTAAAAAATATGAGCGCTAACGAGCGGGTCAGGCTCGCACAAGAGTTACATGATGGGATCGCACAGGATTTAATTGGCCTGGGTTACTGCATTGACGCCCTCGTTGGTATGCCCGGCACTCCTAACGACATACGCGCCGAGCTGCGTACCCTGCGATTTGCAATGACCGATCTAGTCGAAAAAGTGCGCGCTGAAATTTTCGCGCTGCGATCGAGTACAGAGCTCATGCCACGGCACTACAAGTCATCTACAAATTATGAGCTACAGAAAATCTTTGCAGAGCTGCTGCGCAATGTGCAGGAGCATTCTCAGGCGACATCGATTACCATGAGCCTGCACGATAATGGTGTTGGTGGCGCTGGAGAAAAAGAGGGCCACCACGGATTAGTTGGAATCGGCGAGCGTGTACGTGGATTAGATGGCGCATTAGATATCGAATCCAGTGAATCAGGGACCCAGGTTTCAATAACTGTGCCATGGGTAGGACCATGACACGAGTTGTAATAATCGATGACCATGCAGTTGTGCGAGAGGGTCTACATCGGGCGCTAGCGGCCCATGGCTATGAAATCGCTGCAGAGGCGGCCACTCTTGCCGAAGCTCGTGCTCAGATAGCACATGTAAATCCCGATGTGATTGTCGTTGATCTCAATCTTCCAGATGGCAGTGGCTTTGATTTAATCTCGTGGGCACGTGGCATCTCCAAAACCTTAGGGATCGTGGTACTGACCCTTAACGATACCGATACACACCTACTTGCAGCCATGCAGGCAGGGGCGAGCGCTTACATAGTAAAGAGCGCGCCGATGATCGAACTTATCGCAGCGATAGAACACTCAACTAAATCGCCACTGAGCTTTAGCGCTAAGGGTATATCTGTGGCCATGAAGGCGGCAACGCAGAGCTTTGATTTAACTGCTCGTGAGTTCGATGTCCTTGGGCTGCTACCAAGCGGGGCATCTACCAAGGAGATTGCATCAGGACTTTTCTTAAGCCAGGCGACAATCAAGACGCATTTAGCATCGATCTTTAGAAAACTCGAGGTCGCTAATCGCACGGCCGCCGTAAGTAAGGCGCGCAAACATAATTTACTCGTTGATTAGTTTTTTAAAGGCATCGGCCCAGATCTGCCAGCGCCATTTTTCAACTATCCATCTGCGTCCAGCTTGACCCATCAATGTGGCCGCCGCTGGGTCATTGAGCATGGTGATTGCAGCAACGGCGATTGCAGCCCTATCTAGGCCATCTACGACTACACCAGTGACACCTTCGACAACGGCATCTGGGGCACCGCCTGAGGCACCGGCAATTACAGGAAGAGCGCATGCGCTTGCTTCGAGATAGACGATTCCTAAACCTTCAACCTCTAAACCCCAGAAGCGAGATCGTGATGGCATTGCAAAGATATCGCCAATGCAAATATACTGTGGAAGCTCGGCATACTGAATCCGACCGATAAAACTGATGTAATCATCGAGGGCATACTTTTTTACTAAACTCTGTAAATGCTCTCGGTAGGGCCCCTCGCCTATGAGTAATAGATGCGCCGTTGGTACCTCTTGCACAATTGCACGCATTGACTCAATCAAACTATCCTGACCTTTGCGATGGACTAATCGACCGACCGAGACGATTACTTTCTTATTCTTTAATCCCAGCGACTCTCGAAGTGATGTCGAATCAACAGGTGCAAAATGTTCGGTATCGATACCCGGTGCAATCTTTACCATAGCAGCGGCCGAGGCAGGGGTAAGTGCAGTTGCAATTGCATTGCGGGTGAACTCACCCAAATAAGTAAGTGCATCGGTAGTCGATCCGATTCGGCGCATAGCTAGAGAGAATGGAAATACTTTCGACCACCAGACCTCATGGCCATGGGTCATAGCGATGATTCTGCGCGCTCCAGCCCGTCGCAGCGCCGAGGACATAATCGCAAGGGGTGCGGCTGCACCGAAGGCGACACTCTCTATCTGCTCCTCCTTGATTAATCGCACAGCGCTGCGTGTGATTCGGGGCGTAGGCAGCAAAATCTTTGCGCGATCTCTCACAACGCGTACCCCGTAGTTAGCAAGCCAGGCGGCATCATATTCGCGGGTATCGCCCTGGGCCGATGTATAGACCGTTGTAGCTCCATATGGCAACCGTTCAATCAGGCCGATAATGAAGCTTTCGATTCCGCCTGCGCGTGGACCAAAATCATTGGTGAGGAAGAGAGTTTTCTTAGTAACGGCGCGCCCCAATCAGAGCTTTGCGTCCCATATTTAAATCAGTTGTCACCTTAACGCGAGAACCAGAGCGTGGCGCATGCACCATGCGACCGCCACCTAAGTAGATACCAACGTGGGAGATAGGGCGACCAAAAAATAATAAATCGCCGGGCTTGAGTGCCTTGAGCGAGACTTTTTTACCTATACGCGACTGCGCGGCCGAAGAGTGCGGCAGTGAGACACCGGCGGCTTGATAGGCGCGCATTGTGAGCCCCGAGCAATCCCAGGTCACAAGTCCTGCGGCGCCAAATACATATCGATCACCGATCTGTTTGAGCGCATATTTAAGTGCAATACCTGCGCGCCCTGAAACTCCATTGGCACCTGCTGCTGCGGCAAGAGATGATGCTTGATCGGCATCCTCTTGGGCAGCTGCTAACTTTGCTAAGCGTTCGCGATCGGCCTTCTTTAACTTTGATAGGAGAACTTCAGCCTCTTTCAACTTTGATAAAGCTAAGGCCGATTGCGCAGCAAATTTTTTCTGCGCCGCTGCAACGAGCGCCAACTTGTCATTGACCGTTAACGTTGTTGCACTCAAGCGCTGTTGAGCCGCTTCATACTTTCGAAGTTGGGCCGATTTTCCACGAGTGATGGCATCTAAGGCACCGGCCGATGATAAATAAAGCGTTGGATCGCTAGAAAAGAGAAGCTCCAAACCCTGACTCAGAGCTCCAGATTTGTACTGCTCAACTGCAATTCTTCCCAGTGATTTTTGTAGCGCCGACAAGCTCTGCCCCTGCACCTGGGCCTTGGCCTTAATCCCATTGAGCGTCTTGGTTAAGATCGCCAACTTGACCTTGGCCTCTTGGGCACCTTCTGCCGCCGTCGTTGCATCCTCTTCTAACTGCCGGACCTTGGCCTGGACCTCCTCTAAAGAGGGAGCGGCATGCGCGGCAGTGGTGATCAGGGCTGGAGTAGCAACTGCTATGGCCAGAACGGCTACGAGCAGGCGCTTTGTTACAGACATAGCCGAAAGGCTAACTACCTTTATAGGCTCTACTCAACTTTTGAGCGTGATCGATCCTGTGAAATAGCCCCGAAACTGGGATGCTAGCCACATGAGTACCTGCGCCTGCCTCGTTGTAGGCGCCGATGGCTCGACCACCAAGGGCGGTTCTTCGCGTGGTGTTGGATCGAGTGCCGATC
The DNA here is from genome assembly GCA_009691145.1 of Candidatus Planktophila sp. Classification (GTDB taxonomy): domain Bacteria; phylum Actinomycetota; class Actinomycetes; order Nanopelagicales; family Nanopelagicaceae; genus Planktophila. The sequence continues at coordinate 6,683 of SHVG01000017.1, forward strand.
GCTCTGTATTTCTTGCACGTCGTGCGCAGTTCGATGTGATCATCATCGGTGGAAATACTGCTCGCAACGAGCCATATGCACGCACACCCGTTCCCCTCGTTGTGATCTCACGATCGGATGCAAACCCAGTCGCTGATAATCCCAAGGCACATATCTGGAACACAACCCCGGCCCTAGCTATCGGGCGCGCGCGCCAAGAGTTCGGTCCGCGGATTTTAATCGAGGGTGGTGTCGCCTTCATCAACGAACTTCTAGCTGATCGGCTTATAGATGAGTTTTTCTTAACAGTGACACCAGAGCGCGAAGGAGAAAACCTATTTGATTGGCGCGAAATACTCAATCACTTTTCTAACTTTAAAGAGAGTCAAGTCGATGAAACTCTCTTTTTCCACGCCCAGAACTAGAAGGCAGATATTAAGGCAACGCCGCTCACTGCCAACACGATTCCAACGTACTGAACCCTATGCAATCTCTCGTGTAAGAATCTAAATGCAAGAAGTGCCGTCGCAATTGGATACATGGATCCAAGAACCATTGCCACCGATACCGAGCCCTTAGTGCATGCAATACCAAGTAAGAGATTGGCTAGAAAATCTGCAACGCCAATAAATATTAAGCTGGGATACTCATTTTTTGAAAAACCACCGGTCGTGCGATAACGAAGTGCAATTGCAATAGTGAGGAAAAATGTTGCCGCACGCATCGTGACCATCGTCATCAACGCACTTGATTGCGAGCCGATAGAGATGAAAGTCAGTGCGCTACCAAATCCGCATGCTGCACCGATGGCGAGCAAGAGCGGACGCATCGGTAGCCCTTGGGAAAGTTCGGGACCGCTTGCACAAAAGGCTCCAACTAGTGCCAGTACAACCCCGATGGATGTAATAAGTGAGAGTGACTCACCATGCATAAGCGCATAACTCATTGGAACAACTGCACTTAAGGCACTAATCGGTGAGACAACGCCCATGCTCCCGGATGCAAGTCCTGCATATAAACAGATAAGGCCGAAGTAGCCTAGAAAGCCTGCACAGATTCCTGGAATTAAATAACCACCATCGCCCAATGCCTGTGCACCACTATCGCCAGAGACAACTGCGAGTGTGATTCCGAAGAGCAATCCAATTACTTGAGAAAAACCAAGAACGGCGATCGGTGCATGTTTTTTGCTTAACCGTCCACCCTCAAAATCGGCCGTACCCCAGAGCACACTAGAGAGCAGTGCCAAAAGTGATGCCATGCGCAGAAGGCTACCGCCCCGCCTCCCGAGATTCCCGCTGGCGATTATTACTCTAAGAGGATGGATGCCAACGGCTTCGAAAGCTTCTTAGATCAACTGCGCATGTTTACTCCGCGCCCAGAAGTTGTACTTGAAGAAGTTCCAGCCCCACAGAAATTAGCAACATATGCCTATGCTTTTTCAGCCGATGTTAGCAACGGCAAATTAGGCGATGAAGAGGATGAACTTGCATCTGGACGCTTTGTCTTACTTCACGAGCCCGGTGGACAAGAGACCTGGGAGGGCGAGTTTCGCTGCGTCACATTTGTACGCGCCGATGTCGATATTGCGATGCAACAAGATCCATCGCTGCCCGAGTTTGGATGGGGCTGGTTCTTATCTGCATTAGATGCCGCCGACTGCACAATCGCAGCTGCTAGCGGAACCGTCACGCGAGTATCGAGTGCATCCTTTGGAAAGCTCTCACCTCGCAATGACGAGTCTGAAATTGAAATCCGTGCATCATGGACACCGGTCATAACCGATCCCACCGAGCTCGTCAAACACATCGCGGGCTGGTGCACCTTGATCGCCGAAGTCGCAGGTCTTGAAGAGATTCCTGATGGTGTATCTGCAATCAATGCGGCAAGGTCCCGGTAGTTACTTTCATGGATGAAGAAGCACAACCAGTGCCATTACTCGTGCCTGCACATGGAACTCCCCCAGTTGTTGATACTGATGCTGGCCTTAAAGCTGCGATAAAAGAGTTAGCCGCTGGCAGCGGCCCATTTGCCGTCGATGCCGAGCGCGCCTCAGGCTTTCGATATAGCGCCCGTGCATATTTGATTCAGATTAAACGCAAGGATGGCGGTTTGCATTTAATTGATCCAATCCCCTTTGGTCTAAATAATCCATTGCTTGCCAGCCTAGATGAGCTACTCAATAGCGATGAGGTTATCTTGCATGCAAGTACGCAGGATCTACCCTGCCTGCGCGAAGTTGGAATTAACCCAACGAAGCTCTTTGATACCGAACTAGGTGGGCGCATCGCAGGCCTACCTCGGGTTGGACTTGGGCTGCTGCTTGAATCCTTGATGGGCGTGACAATTGCAAAAGAGCACAGCGCTGCCGATTGGTCCAAGCGTCCACTGCCACAAGAGTGGCTTACATATGCAGCCCTTGATGTCGAACTTTTAGTCGAACTACGCGATGCGATGTATGAGATCTTAAATACAGCTGGAAAACTAGAGTGGGCCGAGCAAGAGTTTGCATCGATATTAAAAGCACCTCCACCACCACCGCGCATTGATCCATGGCGACGCACATCTGGAATGCATAAAATTAAGCGCCGTGATCACCTGGCAATTATTCGCGAACTATGGGTAGCCCGTGATGAACTTGCCTCTGCCCAAGATATTGCCGGCGGAAAACTTCTTAATGATTCGGCCATCATCGAACTCTCTTTAGCGGCTCCAACAACAAAGAAGGAGCTTGAAAAGGCTTTGCGTCCCATTGGACTTCGTGCGCGCTGGTTAGAAAACTGCACGCTATGGCTCGGTGCAATCGCCCGCGCCGTTGCGATACCTGAAGAAGAATGGCCAGCACTGCGCACACATACAGATTCTCTGCCGCCGATTAAATTATGGCGCGATAGATTTCCTGAAAAATTTGCCCCGCTTTCACATGCGCGTGCACTTATCGAGGCCATTGCAACGCACAACTCGATTCCAGTTGAAAATCTGCTCTCCCCCGAATCCATACGCCGTATCTGTTGGTCGCCTCCACCCGGTGCCACTACTGCCCGTGATGAGCCCGCAGTGCGAGCAGCCCTGGCAACCCTCGGGGCACGCCCCTGGCAGATCGATTTAGTGGCAGGGGCTCTGGCAGGGGCTCTCCTTGAGCGTGAGGCTCTAGTAATCGAGGAGCCTGAGCCCGAGGTGGCCCCCGAGAGTGAGTGAATTACGCAACGAAAGAGTTGCGTAAATACCACTCGTGCCTTAGATTTTCCCCATGCTCAGCTCATTCATCATCGCCCTTCGTGAGGGGCTAGAGGCGGCTCTCATCGTCGGAATCTTGATCGCCTATGTACACAAGAGCGGCAAAGGCCATCTCCTGTCATACATCTGGGGCGGCGTTGCCGCTGCAGTCATTGCAAGCGGTGCTCTTGGAGCGCTTTTGAGCTTTACATCGGCTGAGTTAACACCCAAGGGTGAAGAGTTATTTGCCGGAACAACATCGCTCTTAGCCGTTGGTGTCGTTACCTGGATGGTTTTTTGGATGAAGCGCACTGCACGCTCACTACGAAGTGATCTAGCCAGCAAAGTAGATCAAGCGATTGTGACAGGATCCTTAGCCCTTGCCGGAGCAGCGTTTTTCGCCGTTATCCGCGAAGGCCTTGAAACCTCATTATTTGTCTACTCAAACTTTAAAAGTGTTGCCAATCCCTTTAACTCTGCAATCGGTTTAACCACTGGATTTGCCGCTGCAATCGCTCTGGGATATTTAATCTATAAGAGTGCAATAGGGTTAGATCTGTCGAAGTTTTTTACATATACCGGTATCGCATTAATCATTGTCGCCGCTGGTGTCTTGTCCTACGGCGTCCATGAGTTCCAAGAGCTTGGCTACCTGCCAGGCCAGGATGCATTTGCATGGGATGTCACCACACTCATCGCCAAGGAGTCCCTCCTCGGCGGGATTCTGGCTGGAACGATCGGCTTCGACACCACGACCTCATGGCTCCAGTTGGGCCTCTACATCGCCTATCTAGGCGCCGTTCTCACGCCTTATTTAGCTAAAGAGCGTGTAAAGAGCCTCGTAAAGGCCTAGAGCGGCGCTGTCACAAAACCTTACTGACGGGTAACATAACCGCTACACCACTTAGTAAAGGATCACCATATGTCGCGCTCCGTTGTATTAGTCGATGCAGTCCGCACCCCTTTTGGTAAGGCCGGCAGTTTGTATGCAGGCACGCGCGCCGATGATCTGATGGTGCGTGCGATCCGCGGTCTACTCGATCGTAACCCATTAGTTGATCTCAGAGCTATCGATGACGTTGCAATCGCAGCTGCAACTCAGACTGGTGATCAAGGAATGAATATCGGCCGTAGCGCCGCTCTTCTTGCAGGTCTGCCTAACACAGTGCCGGGATACTCCATCGATCGCTGGTGTGCAGGTGCATTAACTGCAGTAACAACAGTTGCTGGGGCAATTGCGATCGGTGCAAATGAGATTGCAATCGCCGGTGGTGTCGAACATATGGGTAACCATCCAATCGGTGAGGGTCTAGATCCCAATCCACGTTTTCTTGCAGAGAGAATTGTGGAACAAGATGCACTCGCCATGGGTGCAACGGCCGAACGATTACATGATCGCTTTCCAACTATTACAAAGGAGCGTGCCGATAAGTACGCACTTAACTCGCAGATTAAAACCGCTAAGGCCTATGAGGCTGGATTAATCCAACGTGATTTAATTCCAACGGCTGCGCGCAACGCCGAACTTGGGTGGGGCATTGCAACAATGGATGAGCCACCACGTCCAACAACAACCCTTGAGGCTCTATCTGGATTGAAAACCCCTTTCCGCCCCGCAGGTCGCGTTACCGCTGGAAACTCATCGGGGTTAAATGATGGCGCAACGGCGGCATTACTTGCCAGCGAAGAAAAGGCAATCGAACTTGGTCTAACAATCAAAGCCCGCTTAGTGACATTTGCATTTGCCGGGGTCGAGCCTGAGGTAATGGGTTATGGACCAGTACCTGCAACTATCAAAGCCCTTAAGCAGGCGGGTTTGACTATCGCCGATATAGGTTTGTTTGAAATCAACGAGGCCTTTGCTGTGCAGGTATTAGCTTTCCTCGAGCATTTCGCTATCGCCGATGATGATGCCCGCGTTAATCCATTTGGGGGTGCGATAGCAGTTGGTCATCCACTGGCATCCTCTGGGGTGCGTTTAATACTCAACTTAGCGCGCAGCTTTGAAGCCCATCCAGAGGTGCGTTATGGCATCACAACGATGTGTATCGGTCTTGGAATGGGTGGCACGGTTATCTGGGAGAATCCACACTTTAAGGCAGGGGTCAAGTAAATGACTACTGAGATGAAACTGCCAGAGGGTGCACCGCAAGAAGTGATAACGCATGCCCTCGTGCGCGATGTTGATTTAGCTGCCTTTGGTGGTAGCGGAACAATGGCTCTGATTACTTTAGATAATGGGCAAGATCATAACCGTCCCAATACTTTCGGTCCTGCATCATTGCAATCACTGGATGCAGCTATCACCGATGCCATCGCAGGCAAACCAGCGGCGATTGGGCTAACAGGTAAGCCATTTATCTTTGCCGCTGGCGCCGACTTATCTGCACTGGGCTTCATCCAAGATCGCACACAATCACTTGCAATCGGCAAACTCGGCCACGATGTTTTTCGTCGATTAGATGAGTGTGGCATCCCCACATTTGCATTCATCAATGGTCTGGCATTAGGTGGAGGTCTTGAAGTTGGTCTGCACTGCAAATACCGCACTCTTGCAAGCACCGCCCTCACCGCACTGCCCGAGGTATTTTTAGGTCTAGTTCCTGGCTGGGGCGGTGCAACGATTCTTCCTAAACTCATTGGTCCGGAGCGCGCAGTTCAGGTAATCATGCTCAACGCCCTTAACAACAACACGATGATGAAGGCCAAGGATGCACTCAAACTCGGTGTTGTTGATGCAGTATTTGAGCCAGCTGATTTCATCGAGCGCTCTATTGCATTTGCAGTATCTATCCTTACCGGTGCAACTACAGTCGAGCGCAAGGATTACAGCAACGATCCAGCATGGGAGAGCGCACTTGCAACAGGTCGCGCCGCTGTACTTAAAAAGTATGGTGGAGCACAAATCGCATCGCCTACTGCAGCACTTAGACTCATAGCCGAAGCTAAGAGCAATTCACGTAGCGCCGGCTTTGATGCCGAAGACCAAGCCCTCTCCGATTTAACAATGGGTGATGCTTTACGTGCCTCGCTCTATGCATTTAATCTCATCCAAAAGAAGCGTAAAAAGGTAGAGGGTGCGCCAAAGCCTGCCCTGGCCCGCAAGGTTACAAAGGTCGGCGTTGTTGGTGCCGGTTTGATGGCATCGCAGTTAGCGCTGCTGCTACTTCGAAACCTTAAGTGTCCAGTTGTTATGACCGATATTGATCAAGAGCGCGCCGATAAGGGCGTGGCCTGGGTCAAAAACGAGTTAGTAAAGACAGTCGAAAAAAAGAGCATGAGCCCAGAGGCAGCCCAGCGTTTATCGCTCTTGATCACAGGCTCGGTCGATCAAAGCGTTTTTGCAGGCTGTGATTTTATTATCGAGGCTATTTTCGAAGAGCTCTCACTTAAGCAGGAGCTCTTTAAGAAGTTAGAGACCATCATCTCCCCCGAGTGCGTACTTGCAACTAACACATCATCGCTATCAGTTGAAAAAATGAGCCAGGGTTTGAAAAACCCAGAGCGCGTCGTTGGCTTCCACTTCTTCAATCCAGTTGCAGTCATGCCCTTGCTAGAGGTTGCGCGCACAAGCACAACCGATGATGCAACAACTGCAACTGCAATCGCCGTAGGCAAAGAGCTCAAGAAGGTAATGATCATCTGTAAGGATGCCCCCGGATTTGTTGTCAACCGTCTGTTGACCCGCTTTATGGGTGAGATCACCGATGCCGTTGATGAAGGAACTCCCCCAGCCGTTGCCGATAGTGCAATGAGCTCTATCGGATTTCCAATGTCACCATTCCAACTACTAGATCTCGTCGGTCCTGGTGTAGCTCTGCATGTCTTAAAGACTTTGCACAACAACTTAGGTCCGCGCTATCGCATCTCACCAACGATGCAGGCCATGGTCGATCAAGGCATTCGCAACTTCTATATTAAAAATGAGGATGGAACGGTTGTTGTTAACCCAGCAGCTCTTGCCCTCATACCAAAGGGTGATTCGCCATCAACTCCCGAGCACGTTCGCACCCGCGCATTAAACGCCCTAGCTATCGAGGCCAAGATGATGCTCGACGAAGGCGTCGTTGCAACGGCGGCAGAGATAGATCTATGTATGTTAATGGGGGCTGGCTGGCCAATGCACTTGGGTGGAATCCTGCCGTACTTAGATCGCAGCGGTATTAGCGATTCTGTCTGCGGTTCTCGTTTTCATCCAGCTGGGGTTGCATCTCTTCCTTAAAACTACTGCTCCACTCAACAACGCTGCGAGCGACATTTTGCGCCGTGATTCCAATATCACTCAAGATTTCGCTGCGCTTTGAATGCTCCAAGAAATCAAGTGGAATGCCAATTGAGTGAAGCGGCACATTAACACCGGCATCTCTAAATACTTCAGAGATCGAACTTGCAATTCCGCCGTGGCGAATTCCATCTTCTAATACAACAACACTCGTATAACGCTGCGCCATGGTAATAAGTGATTGCGGCAGTGGCTTAACCCAACGTGGATCAATAACGGTTACGCCGACGCCTTCGCGATATGCCTGGGAGGCCGCCTCTACGGCAAGTGCTGCCATAGCTCCAACGCTAATCATTAATACATCGGCGCTCTCGCCACGATACAAAACATCGATGCCATCGCGCCGTTCAAAGGCTGGAATATCTACCTGTACAGCGCCCTTTGGAAAACGCAGCATTGAGGGAGCATCTGCGATATCAACTGCCTCGCGGAGTAGTTCGCGCAGTCGTGCGCCATCACGTGGTGCTCCAACATGCATCGTTGGCACGATTCCAGTCAGGGCTAAATCCCAGATTCCGTGGTGGGAGGGACCATCATCACCAGTAATGCCTGCGCGATCTAATACAAAGGTGACGCCGGCCTTGTGCAGTGCAACATCTAATAAGAGTTGATCAAAGGCGCGATTGAGAAACGTTGAGTAGACCGCGACCACTGGATGAAGACCAGTAAATGCCATTCCTGCAGCACTCGCAACAGCATGTTGCTCAGCGATGCCCACGTCAACGGTGCGCGTCGGAAATAGCTGTGCGAATTGATCAAGCCCAGTTGGCCCCAACATCGCAGCGGTTATTGCGACCACATCTTTTCGCTCTTTACCAATCTCCACTAACTCGGATGCAAAGACCTTGGTCCATGTCAAGCCACTCTGAGATAAAGACTCCCCTGTTTCAGGATCAACGATTCCAACGGTGTGGAACTTTTCAGCCTCATCGGCAACCGCCGGTTTATGTCCTTTACCTTTTTCCGTAATTGCATGAACTAAAATCGGTGCACCATACTCTTTAGCCTGATGCAGCGCGCGCTCCATAGCAGCGATGTCATGTCCATCAATTGGTCCCATATATTTCAGGCCAAGATCTTCAAACATTCCCTGCGGTGCGATGATGTCCTTGATTCCTTTTTTCATCCCGTGCAGTGTGTCGTAGATAGGGCCACCTACAACTGGAGTCTTATGCAGTACATCTTTACCCCAGTCAAGAAACTTTTCATAACCGCTCGTGAGACGAAGAGTCGAAAGATATGTTGCAACACCGCCAATAGTTGGTGAATACGAGCGCTCGTTATCGTTTACGACGATAATCAAACTACGTTTTCCGGCCGTGGCAATATTATTGAGCGCCTCCCAGGACATTCCACCTGTTAGTGCACCATCGCCAACAACAACTACGACATGGCGATCATCGCTACCTTGTAAGGCAAAGCCTCGAGAGATTCCATCGCCCCATGAGAGCGCAGTGGATGCGTGTGAGTTTTCAATAACATCATGGGCGCTCTCAGCGCGATTGGGATATCCAGAAATCCCGCCGCGTTGGCGTAGTTGATCAAAGCTATCTACGCGCCCCGTCAAAATCTTATGAACATAGGATTGATGCCCAGTATCAAAGAGAATGACATCTTTGGGTGAGTCAAAGACGCGATGGATTGCAATAGTGAGTTCGACTACGCCCAAGTTAGGTCCTAAGTGGCCGCCTGTCTTCGATACTTTTTCAATCAGAAAGCTTCGTATCTCCTCACTCAGCTCACTCAATTGGACAGCGCTAAGACCAGTTAAATCTGCGGGAGATTTGATCGCTTCTAACATGGAGATATTTTAGATGCTTATTGAGATAAGAGCGAGCGAAGAACAAACTGCATAATCCCACCGTGGCGATAATAATCGGCCTCACCTGGCGTATCGATGCGTACTTTTGCAGTAAAGCTCTTATCGCCAGCGGTGACGGTGAGCTCTTTTGGAACCCCACCAGTATTGAGTGCGGTGATTCCAGTAATGGAAAATACCTCTGTGCCATCTAGACCTAAACTCTTGGCGCTTTCGCCATCGTCGAATTGAAGTGGCAATACACCCATTCCAATGAGATTTGAACGGTGAATGCGTTCAAAGCTTTCGGCGATAACTGCGCGCACACCAAGTAGCGCAGTTCCCTTGGCCGCCCAGTCACGGGAAGATCCAGAGCCATACTCTTTACCGGCCAAAATTACTAAAGGCACTCCTGCCTTTTGGTAAGCAACGGATGCATCATAAATCGTTGATTGCTCACCCTTATTTTGGAAGTTGCGGGTAAAGCCACCCTCGACACCATTTAAAAGAAGATTTTTTAAACGGATATTTGCAAATGCTCCACGGATCATTACTTCGTGATTTCCGCGACGAGAACCATACGAGTTAAAGTCTTTGCGATCGATTCCATGCTCGACCAAATACGCGCCAGCTGGAGAATCGACCTTAATGTTTCCGGCCGGTGAGATGTGATCAGTTGTGACCGAATCACCCAACATCACCAAAACTCGAGCACCGGCAATATCGGTGACAGGTGTAGGTGTTTTAGGCATTGCCTCAAAGTAAGGGGGCTTTCGAACATAGGTCGATTTCAGATCCCATTCGAAGGTTTTGCCACTTGGAGTTGCAAGTGCCTTCCAACGATGATCACCTTCGAAGACCGATGCATAATCCTTAGTAAACATCGCCGATGAGATCGAACTATCGATGACCGATTGAATCTCCTGCGGTGATGGCCAGATATCCTTAAGATAAACGGGATTGCCAGCTAGATCATCGCCTAATGAATCCTTTTCAAAGTCGTGGTCCATGGTGCCAGCGATTGCATAGGCGACAACGAGTGGAGGTGAGGCTAAATAGTTCATCTTTACATCTGGGTTAATGCGGCCCTCAAAGTTACGATTACCAGAGAGCACTGCAGTTACCGCTAAATCACTCTCGTTTACGGCCTTGCTAATAGCGATTGGAAGTGGGCCAGAGTTGCCGATACAGGTGGTGCAGCCGTAGCCAACAAGGTGAAAACCTAAGGCCTGCATGTATTGCGTTAAATCTGCGCGATCATAGTAATCGGTAACGACTTTAGATCCCGGTGCAAGCGTTGTTTTAACCCAGGGCTTTGATTTAAGACCCTTTTCAACGGCTTTTTTCGCAAGCAGCGCTGCGCCAATCATGACTGAAGGGTTTGAGGTATTGGTACACGATGTAATCGAGGCGATAACAACATCGCCGTTTTTCACGCGAGTGTTGCCCGCGGCGACTTCGCCCTTTGCCGTCTTATCTGAAAAATACGTTGGAAGAATATCTGCAAAGGCCGTTTTGGAATCACTGAGTGAGATTCGATCTTGTGGACGCTTAGGGCCAGAGATTGATGGAACAACCGTTGAAAGATCGAGCTCGACAATCTGTGAGAATCGTGGCGCAATCGATGGATCGTGCCATAGGCCCTGTGTCTTTGCATATTTTTCAACTAATGCAATCTGATTATCGCTGCGACCAGTTAATCGCAGGTAGCGTAGCGTCTCTTCATCGATTGGGAAGATTGCACATGTTGAGCCGTACTCAGGACTCATGTTTCCAATGGTTGTGCGGTTAGCCATCGGTACCGATACGACGCCTGGACCAAAGAACTCTACAAACTTTCCAACGACCCCGACCTTACGCAAAATCTCGGTAATCGTAAGCGCCATATCTGTGGCCGTTGTACCAAGTGGCAATTGACCAGTGAGTTTGAAACCAACTACACGTGGAATCAACATTGAAACCGGCTGACCTAAGAGCGCAGCCTCTGCCTCGATTCCACCAACTCCCCAGCCCAAGACGCCAAGACCATTGACCATTGTTGTATGTGAATCTGTACCAACAACGGTATCTGGATAAGCGCGAACAACGCCGCTGACTTCGCGTGTCATAACAACGCGTGCTAAATACTCAATATTTACTTGGTGGACGATCCCTGTTCCGGGTGGCACAACCTTAAACTCATCGAATGCGCTCTGTCCCCAACGAAGAAAACGGTATCGCTCTTGATTGCGCTCGTACTCAATATCCGTGTTCTTTTCAAATGAATCTTTGGTTCCGAATACATCGGCAATAACCGAGTGATCGATAACTAACTCAGCTGGTGCCAATGGATTTACCTTCGAGGCATCTCCCCCAAGTTCGACTATCGCCTCACGCATAGTTGCAAGATCGACGATGCACGGCACGCCAGTGAAATCCTGCATTACAACACGTGCAGGGGTGAACTGAATCTCAGTATCGGGCTCTACCGATGGATCCCAAGCAGCTAAGGCCTTGATATGGGCGGCGGTGATATTGGCGCCATCTTCGGTGCGTAGAAGATTCTCAAGCAGAATCTTTAGTGAGAAGGGGAGGTTACTTGCCCCCTCGATTGCCGAGATATCAAAGATCTCAAAACTCTTGCCCGCAACCTCTAAATTCCTCTTTGCGTTATAAGAGTTTTTGCTCATTATCTGCCTTCCATAAGACACGTATTAGACGCTGATAATACCTAAACGGGCAAGAACAGCGCAACACACTCGATGTGATGCGTCATCGGAAAGAGATCAAAGGCCCTTATTTTATTGAGTGAGTAGCCGTGCTCTAAAAAGTAACCAGTATCACGTGCAAGGGCGGCCGGGTCACAAGCCACATATATGACTGCTCTGGGAGCCAATCGCGCAATTTCAGATAGAACAACTTTGCCTGCGCCTTCGCGTGGCGGATCTAAAACGACAAGATCGGCGGCGTCTATCCGAGGTAGTAGTTTTGCAACATCACCGGTCACAATCGATACATTGGCATTGTGTGCAAAATTTCTCGCCGCATCTGCCGTTGCGCTCTTGCTACCCTCAATCAAATCAACGGCCCCCTCACTGCCAACAACATCTAGGATCGCAGATGTAAAGAGTCCGACGCCACCATATAAATCGAGTACATGCTCACCACTGCGTAACTGCGCAAAATCTAGAACGGCTCTAGTCAATATCTCTGGCGCACTGATATGACTCTGCCAAAAAGAATCTTGACTAACCTCTAGAACCTTGCCTAATACCTCTTCATGTAAAATCTGATTGCCTTCGGTCAATCGAGCTTTACCTTCTGTGCGGGTAGGAGCAAGGGCTATATTTCTCTCGTTCATATTTGATGTTGCGATCTCAACACGGACATCGGCCTTCCAACTGCGCGCTGCAAGCTCTGACATCTTCATACCTTCGGCGGCAATAATGCAGTCATTAATTGGTATAACCGTGTGGCTGCGCGCACCGTAAAAACCAAGTGCGCCTTGGCTATTGGTCGTTGCAATGGATCGCGTGCGCCAATGCAAAGGCGTACCTACTTCTTCGACATCGACACGCACATCCATCTTTGCAATACGCGAAAACTGTTCGGAGATAACATCGGATTTTAATTGGCGCTGGCGATTAGGTGAGATATGTTGAAAATCGCAGCCGCCACATCCGGCACGGTGGGCATAAGCACATGGAGCACTCACGCGATCAGGCGACGGCTCCAGAACCTCAACAACATCGGCGCGGTTAAAGGAGGAGCCCGTAGAAGTAATCACGACTCGGCATTTTTCACCGGGAATCGCATGGCGGATGAAAAAGACTGCACCTTCATGGCGAGCGATGAAATGGCCACCGTGGGCTACTTTTTCGATCTGGGTTTGGAAGATATCGCCAACGGCCCAGCGCGCGGATTTACTTGATGCCATGGATGTAAGCCTATGGGTGTAAGTTAATACATATGCACGTAGTCATCATGGGATGCGGTCGAGTCGGATCTTCTTTAGCTACCGAACTTGAGGCCGCTGGCCATAGCGTTTCAATCATCGATCAAGCCCGTGAAGCCTTCCGACGCCTTGGTCCAGATTTCAAGGGAACAACGGTTACCGGAGTCGGCTTTGACCGCGATATTTTGCGCGAGGCCGGTATTGAAAAGGCCGAGGCCTTCGCCGCTGTTAGTAACGGTGATAACTCCAATATTTTGGCGGCACGAGTTGCGCGCGAGATGTTTAACGTAGAAAAAGTTATTGCCAGAATTTATGACCCAGGCCGAGCCGAAATTTATCAGCGTCTTGGAATCCCAACTGTTGCAACTGTTTTATGGACGACCGATCAGATTCTGCGCAATCTCATTCCCGAAGGTTCACGCTCTGAGTGGCGAGATGCCAGCGGAATAGTTGCACTATGCGAGATGCATCCGCACAAGGATTGGTATGGCCGTGCAATCTTGCTCATCGATGCACTCACACATGCACGCGTTGCATTCATAACGCGCAATGGCTCTGGAATGATTCCCGATGAGCACACGGTTCTACAACAGGGTGATTTAGTCCATGTGATGGTCGCCGAAAAGGACACGGCCCGTGTTGAAGCCATCCTTGCACAGTCACCAGAAGGTGAGCGCTCATGAGAATTGCAATCGCTGGAGCTGGAAATGTAGGTCGTGCTATCGCGCGTGAACTCCTAGATAATGGACACCAGGTTCTGCTCATTGATAGGGACCCTAAAGCAATCAAACTTGAGAGTGTTCCAGATGCAGAGTGGTTAATGGCCGATGCCTGTGAGATTACATCTTTGGACAAAGCTCACCTCAATAACTGCCAGGTATTAGTGGCGGCAACCGGCGATGACAAAGCAAATCTTGTTACCT
>SHVG01000018.1 GCA_009691145.1 Candidatus Planktophila sp.
CCCCTAGTACGGGATTTGAGTTGATCAAAGAAGTCAAAGACGATTTCAGCTAGTGGTAACTCGTAGCGAATCTCGACACGATCCTCTGAGATGTAATCCATGCCCAGCAATGCACCGCGGCGCTCTTGGCAAAGCTGCATGATTGTGCCGATGAACTCAGAGGGTGCAAGAATTGTTGATTTAACAATTGGCTCTCTAACAACTGCCACTTTCCCAGTAGGGAACTCAGATGGATTTGTAACACGAACTTCTCTTCCATCATCCATCGTTACGTTGTAGACAACGTTGGGGGCGGTAGAGATCAAGTTCAACTTATGTTCGCGCTCTAATCGCTCGCGAACGATCTCCATATGTAGAAGACCTAAGAAGCCACAACGAAAACCAAAGCCAAGGGCTGCCGAGCTCTCTGGTTCATAGACAAGGGCTGCATCATTTAACTGCAACTTATCTAACGCCTCGCGCAGTGCTGGAAAATCGGCGCCATCTAATGGAAAAAGACCAGAGAAAACCATAGGTTTCGGATCTTTATATCCGGCTAATGCCTGCTTCGTCGGGTTATTAAAGGTAGTAATCGTGTCACCCACACGTGATTGGCGAACATCTTTTACACCGGTAATTAAATAACCTACTTCGCCAACGCCTAAACCTTTAGATGCAAGGGGTTCGGGGGAGATAACACCAACTTCAAGGGCTTCATGGCGAACGCCAGTTGAAAACATCTGAATCTGTTCCCCCGGAGATAAGTGTCCATCGATAACACGAACATAAGTAACGACGCCGCGATAACTGTCATAGACCGAATCGAAGATTAATGCTCTGGCAGAGGCGTTGGGATCGCCTTTAGGAGCTGGAATCTGCTTGATAATCTCATCGAGTAGCTCTTTAACACCATCACCAGTTTTACCTGAGACCCTAAGACAGTCTTCAGGTTGGCAGCCGATGAGTTTTGCAAGCTCTGCGGCAAACTTTTCTGGTTGGGCGTTAGGTAAATCAATTTTATTAAGGACTGGAATGATGGTGAGATTGTTCTCCATCGCTAAATACAGGTTGGCCAACGTCTGGGCTTCGATGCCCTGTGCGCAATCAACCAGCAGTACTGCGCCTTCGCAGGCGGCAAGTGAGCGCGATACTTCATATGTAAAGTCGACGTGGCCAGGTGTGTCGATCATGTTCAAGATGTATTCGCCGCCATCGATACCACTGCGCCAAGGAAGACGTACGGCCTGAGATTTAATGGTGATTCCGCGTTCGCGCTCGATATCCATGCGATCTAAATACTGCTCACGCATATTGCGTGGGTCTACAACTTCAGTAATGCCCAACATTCGATCGGCAAGGGTTGATTTACCATGATCAATGTGAGCGATGATGCAGAAGTTACGTATCTGCGCCGGATCAGTGGATGCTGGTTGCGGCGCCTTCGCAAGTGAGATTGAAGGCATGAACCTAGCCTGGCTTTAGAGAGTTAGAAGAATTAACGTGTACCGGCTTTGGCAGCAGCCTTAGCCATGGATGACTTCTTATTGGCTGCAGAGTTCTTGTGAAGGACTCCCTTTTGAACTGCAACATCGAGTACCTGTGAGGCGGTGCGAAGTTCAGTTGTGATTACAGCGGCATCGCCAGCAGTTACAGCGTCACGGAATTTACGGACAGCGGTCTTGATAGATGAGCTCACAGACTTGTTGCGAAGGCGTGCCTTCTCGTTGGTCTTAATGCGCTTAATCTGAGACTTAATATTTGCCACGCTGTGGTACTCCGGACTCTGGTAGTTGATGAAGGGTAAAGATTACCCGTTCAGGCCTTTAGGCTCAAATTAAGCTGTAATAATGCCCGATGATGAGGCTCGGCGACGCTTACGGCCACTCTTAGGGGCCTGCTGTGCAACTGGCGCATCGGCGTTGAGTGATTCATGGAACTCATGCTCAGTGGCATCTTTTTCATCGGCATCTTCATGCTGAGATGATGGAACATCGAGCTGAGGCATTGGCGCCTTCATCTTGACCGGCTCCATATGAATATGAATTCCGCGTCCGCTACATGAATCACAAGTAGTTGAGAAGGCTTCGATTAGACCTTGTCCAACACGCTTGCGCGTCATCTGGACTAGACCAAGAGATGTAACTTCGGCGACCTGATGCTTTGTGCGATCGCGTCCGAGGGATTCGACTAAACGGCGCAGAACCTTGTCGCGGTTTGATTCAAGAATCATATCGATGAAGTCGATAACAACGATTCCACCTAAGTCGCGCAGACGTAGCTGGCGTGCAATCTCTTCTGCGGCCTCTAAGTTGTTTTTAGTAACAGTCTCTTCAAGGTTTCCGCCCTTACCAATGAACTTACCGGTGTTTACATCGATAACGATCATTGCTTCGGTGCGATCGATAACAAGTGATCCACCTGAAGGCAGATAAACCTTGCGATCAAATGCCTTTGCTAACTGCTCCTCGACACGGAAATCAGTGAACAAATCACCAGTGCCCGTGTATTTTTCAATCTTAGTTGTGAGCTCTGGAGCGATGAAGGCAAGGTAACTTCTCACTTCATCCCATGCGCTAGTTCCCTGCACAGTTAGCTTACGGAAATCCTCATTGAAGATATCGCGGATAACACGCACTGCGAGATCTGGCTCTTGATAGAGCGCGGCAGGTGGATGGAAGTTTGGGTTCTCGCCCTTTGCATAAATATCATCCCATTGGGCTTTAAGGCGGGCGACATCACTAGTGATATCTTCTGCGCTAACACCTTCTGCTGCAGTACGAACAATTACTCCAGCGGTTTCTGGAATTAAGTTCTTTAAGATCGCCTTTAAACGCGTGCGCTCAGACTCTGGAAGTCGCTTTGAAATTCCCGACATCCCCCCGCCTGGAACATAGACGACGTAGCGTCCTGGCAGCGAAATCTGACTTGTAAGGCGAGCGCCTTTTTGTCCGATTGGATCTTTAGTAACTTGAACAAGAACGCTCTGTCCGCTCTTTAAAACTGTTTCAATCTTGCGTGGCTCGGACTCTGAAATTCCAGCAGCATCCCAGTTAACTTCACCGGCATACAAAACCGCGTTACGGCCCTTGCCGATATCAACGAAGGCGGCCTCCATAGATGGCAGAACGTTTTGAACACGACCTAAGTAGACGTTACCCACGTATGAGACGTTGCTATTGCGGTTCACATAATGCTCAACCATGATGCCATCTTCGATAACTGCGATCTGCGTGCGATCTGCAATCTGTCGCACTAACATCTCGCGATCAACGTTTTCGCGACGAGCTAAGAACTCGCCATCCGTAATGATTGTTCCGCGCTTGCGATATGGCTCGCGGTATTCGCTGCGTCCACCACGATCATTGCGTTCAGTACGTGAACTGCGTCCACCGCGACGCTCTGGTCGCTCGGCGCGTGCTGCACGTGCTGGACGCTCGCGAACTTCGCGGATCTTAACAACTGTTACTACGCCATCTTCTTCGACGGTCTCCCCTGGAGTAACTCCATCGGAACCTGCTACGCGACGACGGCGGCGGCGATGGGTTGAACCCTCTGGCGACTCATCACTTGACTCACCTGTTGTCTCTTCGCTGCCGGCGCCTTCGGCACCTGGCTTGCGACGTCCGCGGCCACCACGACGGCGGCGGCGATTACGGCCACCACGATCTTGGCCATCATCTGGCCCTGAAGTTGCCTCCGCTTCAGCCTTTACCGGCTCTGCAGTAGGTGATGCAGCTACCTTCTTACGCGTTGACTTTGCAATGGGCTTATCGGGGGCTGCTTGAAAGATAGGAACTGGAATAGCTGCAGCTTTTTTACGCACAGCCTTCCTGGGTTCATCGCTGCTTACCTCAGTAACGCTGACTTCTGCCTTAGCAGATCTCTTCTTAACCGCACGCTTGCGCGGTGTTTTAGGCTCAATCGCCATGGCACCAAATCCTCTATGCGCTTTCTAAAAAACGCTTCTGTATAAAAAAAATCCCGTTTAGGTTTTTTTAAGACCTGTCCGCGCTGGGCTTTTGCCGCGAAGGATTCGCGAGCCGCGCTGAACTGTTGGCTCAAGTATGGCAGAGCGGGGCGAAATTACCTACTTGAGCCCGTCTTTTAGCCCCGTGAGCGTGCGTGAACGTTCTGGAGGAGCCCAAATCCGATCAACGTGGCGAACATCGAAGAGCCACCATAGGAGATGAATGGCAGTGGAACCCCCGTCATCGGCATGAGACCTAAGGTCATTCCGATATTTTCAAAGACCTGAAAGGCGAACCAAGCGATGACACCAGTAGTCATTAATCGACCAAAGGGATCACTAGTACGCCGAGCAATTGCAAAGGCCCGCATCAAAATCAAAAGATATAAAAAGATAATGAGGCCGCTACCCAAAAATCCAAGCTCTTCACCGGCCACTGTAAAGATGAAGTCGGTCTGCTGCTCTGGAACGAATCGACCATTGGTCTGTGGGCCATTAAATAATCCAGTTCCGATTAATCCACCCGAACCAATGGTGATGCGCGCCTGCCGCAGTTGATATCCAGCCCCTTGTGTATCGGCCGTTGGATCGACAAATGTCTGCAAGCGATTGAGTTGGTAATCGCTAATCACGCCAGTCTTTGTTGCAACGACTGCGCCTAATACGGCAACAATTAATAATACTGCAACCCAACGAGATGGTGCACCAGATACTGCAATAATTGTGATGACCGATGCGCTAATAATAAAGACAGTACCCATGTCGGGCTGCACAATAATAAGAAGTGCTGGGATCCCTGCAACTACTAAGGCCTGCAACACATCACGCGATGTTGGTTCGTCGCTGTCATGAGTTCGCTCTGATAACAACATTGACATTCCAATGATGATTGCGATCTTGGCTAGCTCTGCCGGTTGAATTTGAAAGCCACCTGGCAGTGCAATCCATGCCCGTGCGCCGTTAACCGTGCTACCAAGGCCCGGAATCAAAACCATTACCAAGCCCAAGACACCTAAGCCCCAGAAAATCGGCGTGTATGCCCGCAATAATCGATAGTCAATGACAGTTGTGCCATATACCAATAGCAAACCGATTGCGATGTTAATAACGTGACGTTTTAAGTAGTACTGCGGATCTAAACCATAGCGCGAATACCAATCACGTGTTGCCGAATAGACGAGCAGAGTTCCGATGAAAAGCAGCAGCCCGACAGCGATAGTAAGTACTGGATCAAAGCCATGAAAGATTGATATTCGGCTGCGTCGATACAGGCGCTGGCGTGCAGATATCTGACTCATGGCGCAACCTTAGGCTTAGTTGCAGGAGAAATCTTAGGAAGCTTTGTCGGCGGTTTCCCATCAGGAAATATCGCAGCTCCGGGTATGAGCTTATTTGCCTTAACGCCAAATAGAGTTTCATAAATCCTTCGAACACCAACACCCGATGTCGATGCACCAAAACCCCCTTGGCTGATCATCATAACAACGGCATAGCGTGGTTTATTACTTGGCGCATAGGATGCAAACCAGGATGTGTTGTCTTTGAGTGAGCCATTTAAGTTGCGTCCAAAGACTTCAGCTGTACCGGTCTTACCGCTGACGGGAACAGGAAAACCTGCAAATGCTCCAGCGCCAGTTCCGGCGGTAACAACTTCGCGTAGTGCTCCATGGAGAAAATCTAAGGTCTCCTTAGATGCAGTCAATGTGCCTAACTTCTTCGCTATCATCGTCTTAACAACAGTGCCATCGCTCTTAACAATAGCCTTGCCGATCATCATCTGCCAGATCGTTCCTCCATTGCCGATAGCTGCATACATCTGCGCTAACTTGAGTGGAGTTACAACGGTCTCACCCTGGCCGATAGCAAAGTTAACGGCATCTCCAGCACGGACCTTGTCTCCATCGACACAGTTCTCTTTGGCCAGCAGAAGCAAAAACGGCGTCTGCTGGGCTTTAGTTGCACGATCTTTGTAGTTGCAGTAAAAATCCTTGTTCTGCTGATACCAACTCTTTTTGTAGGCGCGATCGGCTAGGCGAGATGATGATTCAGAGGGTAGGTCGATACCTACCTTCTGCGTGATATTAAAGCTCTGCGCGGCTTTAAAGAAGTAGTCGTTGGGGTTTGATTTCGGGCGCAGGCCACCATCGCGCAGCCACTCATCAAATGCGATGCGATACCAGATCGTGTCGCAGGAAACTGCAATAGCTTTCTTCAAACTCATAGTGCCATGTGATCTACTTTCAAAGTTCTGGAAGGCACGGGTTCCGACCTGAACTTCGGCGGGACAGCTATAGGATGCATTCAAGTTATAGCCGGCAGATGCAGCCGCGATGACAGAAACTGACTTAAAGGTCGAAGCTGGTGCATATAAACCCTGCAACACGCGTGAGAGTGCAGGTAGAGATTTCTCCTCACTAAATAAATCCGATGCTTGCTGCACCGTTAATCCTCGTTCAAAGGCATTGGGGTCATAGGTTGGATATGAAGCTATCGCTAATACCTGCCCATTGCGTATATCCATAACAACGGCTGCACCTGAGTCAGATGTGTTTCCATTTGCGCGTCCGCGTTTTACCGCATCGGCCAATGCAACTTCAACGGCGGCCTGCAAGCGGGCATCGAGGGAGGTCACTAAGTGATCACCTGAAATAGGCGCTGTGTTTTGTCCCTGAGCGGTAATTGCCTCTTTGCGATCAACTATTAAAGTCCGGATTCCAGGGATACCGCGCAGGTATGAGTCATAGGTAATCTCTAAACCAGATTTACCAATTGTTTCGCTGCGGAAATACTTCTTGCCATCCCCCTTTGCAAGATCGCTTTTAGTCAACGGGCCAACATAACCAAGAACATGTGCTCCGTTGACGCCTGCAATTCCGGGATAGTTTCTAATCGCAATCGGCTGAGCATCTACGCCAGGAAATTGATCTGAACGCTCAACGATTTGCAGTGCAATATCGGAATCTGCCTCTTTAGTAATTGGTATGGGTAGATACCTAGAACCGGTCCAGCAACCCGCCTTTTGACCTTTAGGTAGCTCACCGCACAAACGCGTGTTGCGATAAACATCGGCGTACTGCAGATTCAATAGTTGGCTCAATCGCTGCATAACTTCAACGCCCTTATCGGGCTGCTTATCAATAGCGATTCGATCAATAGTTATTGCAAGCCCCACTTTATTAAGGGCTAATGGCACACCAGAAGAGTCGACGATTAATCCTCGTGTAGCTGGTGATACGACATCGCGACTTTGAATACTCAGCGCTGCATCGCGGTACATTGGGCCTGCAGTAATCTGTAGATAAAACAAGCGGCCAAGGAGTGCGACCATAAGTGAGACTATTAAAATCTGTACGACAAGTAAGTTAAGGCGCGAACGTTGGTTCATATCGCCGACCGCGTATTAAAGACAAATGCATGCAAACGTGAAAATATAGGCAAGAAAATTGGTGTTACAACTAAGCTCCAGATCGATATTCCAAAGAGCGTAATCAGAATCTGCTCGAAGCTACCAGTCTGCACGCCCAGTAGGGCGCCTGTAATAACATAGGCGATTTCAACAAAGAAAACGGCGCTTGTTGCAAAGAAAGTTAAACCTAAGGGATTGCCTGACAAGTTCTCATTTCCAAATCCTAGATATGACACCGCATAACATGCAGAGATCATCAGTAATGTCCATTGACCAATTGGGCCACTCGAACTCTGTGATAGATCCATCAGCAGCCCTGCAAGAAAGCCCCCAAGTGCGGCGATCTCATGTGGGCTCAGGATTGCCCAGATGAGAGTAAAGATAAGCAAGAGCGAGAAGCCACCACCTGGCAAACGGAATTGATCGACTAAAGATTCTTGCACCACGAAAATTATAAGAAACATTGGAATTGCGATAGATATCTGGCGAGTATTCATCTGTCATTAATTCGTCGGAGTCGGTGATGGTGTTACATAAATAGTGACGGTTGGAACTGGCGTTGGTTGTGGCTTCATTGGTACAAGTGCATCACCAGGATTACTGACTGGGGCTCCAACAACTACTGCGACAACGCCTAAGGTTGAAAAGTTTGTATATAATTCCACTACTGCGCTTTGGGCTATTGCACCTACAGAGTTATCGACTGCAGTTACGTAGCCCACCGGTACACCCGGCACGAAGGGCCTATTAGCAACGCTTCCGCGAGAGAGCAAAATATCGCCGACCTTAACGCTGGTTAAGTTATCGATTAGCTGCAGGCTGGCAGAGCGGTTCCCACGCCCTGAAAGTATGCCTATCTGCTGACTGCCGGCGACGCGGATACCGATTCGAAATGATGGATCTGTAGCCAAAGATATTAAAGCCGTATTGGGGTAGACATCTTTAACAACTCCGGCAATGCCAAACTCTGATAGGACCGTCATGTTCTTTTTGATTCCGGCATCTGATCCTGCATCGATTGTTATCGTCTGAGTAAAGGATTGACTAGAGCCCTGACTAATAACGCGGGCGTTAACTACTTTAAATCCTGCAGTGCCAGCTAAATCTAAAATACTTTTTAACTGGTCTAACTGCGCATCGGCATTCTTACGATTTGCTAACTTTGCCCGTAATGTAGCGTTATCGGTGCGTAGTTTTTCAATCTGATTGCGGGTACGCCCTAAGTGAGTCACATCTGAAAAGAAGTTTTTCAATGGTGTTAGTACAACGTTTCCTGCGCGCTGAAAGGGCGAAAGAATCGTCTGAGTACCTTGACGCGCACCTTCGAGTACACCGACACCACGTAGATCAAGAGTGATAAGAAAAAGCGCGGTAACGATAAGGATGATTAAAAGCAGTCGCCTTCGACCTTCACTGCCCTTACGCATCTCTTAAGCGCCCTATCGACGTGGTTCGGAGATTAAGACCTTCTCTAAGGCTTCAAACTCTTCGATACACTTACCTGAGCCTTCAACAACTGCATCAAGCGGACGCTCTGCAACGTGAATTGGCATTCCAGTCTCTTTGCGCAAGCGCTCATCCAGGCCCTTCAGGAGGGCTACACCGCCCGTTAATACAATTCCTCGATCCATAAGATCAGATGCGAGCTCTGGTGGAGTCTTATCCAACGTGCTCTTCACAGCGTTAATGATGGCGTTAACTGGCTCTTCAATTGCTTTGCGAATTTCGGCGGCTGAAACAACGATTGTCTTAGGTAAGCCAGTTGCTAAGTCACGTCCGCGAATTTCAGCATCATTTTCGCCGGCTAATGGATAGGCCGAACCAATTGCTATCTTAATTTCCTCAGCGGTGCGCTCGCCCAAAAGTAGTGAGAATTCACGCTTAACCCAGTTAATAATCGACTGATCGAGCTCGTCACCACCAACACGAATTGAAAGTGAGCAAACAATTCCACCGAGAGAAATAACTGCAACCTCTGTTGTACCGCCACCAATATCTACGACCATGTTTCCAGTTGGCTCGTGGATTGGCAGCCCTGCACCAATGGCTGCAGCCATTGGCTCTTCAATAATGTAAACCTTGCGGGCACCGGCTGCATATGCAGCATCTTTTACTGCGCGCTGCTCAACACCTGTGATCCCTGAAGGAACGCAGACAACGATACGAGGCTTAGCTAAAAAGCGACGGCGGTGAACTTTTTGGATGAAGTAGCGCAACATGCGCTCGGTTGTTTCAAAGTCTGCGATAACACCATCTTTGAGTGGACGGATTGCAACGATATTTCCAGGAGTACGGCCAATCATCTTCTTGGCCTCAAGACCAACGGCTAAAATTCCACCAGTATCTTGGTTAACGGCAACAACTGATGGCTCGTTCAAAACAATGCCACGTCCGCGCACATAGACAAGGGTGTTCGCAGTTCCAAGGTCAACGGCCATGTCACGGCCGATAAATGACATTCTGCTTTGTACGCTCATACTTTTACACTCCTTGATTATTTAGGGAAGAAAATTGCAATCTCGCGCGCAGCAGATTCGGGTGAATCTGATCCGTGCACAATATTCTGTACAACTTTGGTGCCTTGATCTCGAGCTAAGTCTCCACGAATTGTGCCAGGTCCTGCAAGGGTTGGGTCGGTGACACCGGCAAGGGATCGGAAGCCTTCGATAACGCAGTTACCTGATGCGACGATTGCAACGATTGGGCCAGACATCATGAACTCAACTAGTGGTTCGTAAAATGGCTTGCCGATATGTTCAGCGTAATGTTTTTCCAGCAGAGCACGATCTGCCTTCAACATGCGCAATGCATCGATGGCATACCCCTTACTTTCGATGCGGGAGATAACCTCACCAACTAAGCCACCGCCGACGCCATCTGGCTTTATAAGGATCAGTGTTTTATCTGTGCTCACTCGCCTAGTGTATTAGCCCTTTTCGGCTTGGGAAACCAGATGGGCTGCGCGAGCGGCCTCGCCCTTTCGCCCCACGATAATGGCCGCAGCCCATAGCCCGATGAAAATCACCCCCATGATGAAAAAGGCTGGGACGAAAAAACCAAAGGCGATCATGAAAATCTGCAGTACCGAGCCGATATAGAAACCTGAACGTCGCTTGAGAAGACCAGCCGTTAAAAATAAAAGTAGCGAGATTATTGAGCCGTAGATAATTCCAGCCGTTGACTGCTCTTTGATCGCAAGCAGGATTGCAAAACCTAAAGTCAACGACTCCATGACTAATACCGATGCGCCAAGAACTCTCATTGCACGAACCTCTTTCGTAGATAGCTCCGGGCCTCGCCAACGGTGACGACCGAACCAGTCACGATTATTCCAATTCTCCCCTCACTTAAAGGGCGAACCGCATCTGCGACTGCGCGTTCAAGGGCAGCGTTTAAATCACTGACTTCAAATACCCGATCAACACCAAATATTGTGGATGCAATCTTTTCTAACTCCCTCGAACCCATCGCGCGCGTCGATGAGCTTTGGGTAACGATGAGGTGATCAACGATTGGCTCTAGCTCTTGCAAGATTCCAACGGCATCTTTATCGCCAAATACACCTACAACTGCCAGGATTTCATCGAAGTTAAACTCATTAGCCAAGGTATCGGCTAGCGCCTTTGCACCATGTGGGTTATGTGCGGCATCTAAAATAATCGTTGGGTCGCGGTGTACAACTTCGCAGCGCCCAGGTGAGGTAACGGCGGCAAAGCCAGCGCGCACCGCCTCGATATCTAATGGTTGATCACCAAAGAAGGCTTCAACTGCCACGAGCGCACTTGCCGCGTTAGCGGCCTGGTGTTTGCCGTGTAATGGTAGGAAGAGATCCTCGTATGTATCGTGTAGACCGGTGATAGTGATCAACTGTCCCCCGACTGCAACTGCACGTGATGCAACTGAGTATTCGATTCCTTCGCGCACAACATCGGCGCCGACTTCGGCCGCCTTACGAATCAACTCTTTTGCCGCCTCTGGCTCTTGCTGGGCCAACACGATGAACCCACCCTCTTTAATGATGCCCGCCTTTGTTGCCGCGATCTCATGAAGTGTGTGGCCTAGGTACTCCATATGATCAAAGCCAATTGGCATAATGACAGATACATCGGCCTTAACAACATTTGTCGCATCCCATTCTCCGCCCATACCGACTTCAATGACAGCTACATCTACGGGGTGCTCGGCAAAGGCCACAAAACCAACTGCTGTAACGGCCTCAAAGAAAGATATTGGATCTTCAAACTTAGTGTCCATTAGATCTAAATATGGGGCGATGTCATTGTAGGCAAAGATTAAATCCTTTGGGTCAATCGGTTGTCCGTTAATGGCGATGCGCTCACGATATGTTTCAAGATGTGGGCTAGTAAAGCGTCCTGTGCGTAGGCCATGAGCAAATAACAGTGAATCAATCATGCGCGATGTTGTTGTCTTACCGTTCGTGCCACCAACATGAATCGTTGGATACGTTAACTGAGGCGAGCCGAGAATATCAACGAGGGCTGCGATGCGCTCAGTTGTTGGCGCAATTCGAGTTTCAGGCCAGCGGGCAAGTAATGCCTGCTCAATGGCATCTACACGCTCTTGATCATCGGGTGAAATAATCATGCGTTTAGAAGCTGTGATAACTGCGTGGTGATACGTTGAATATCTGCAGTTGTCTTTTCTAAACGCTCACGGATTTCAACGACTACTGCATCCGGTGCCTTGACCATAAAGCCTTGATTATTTAACTTGACCTCGGCCGTTTGCTTATCTTTCTGCGCGGTAGCTAAATCTTTTTCAAGACGAGCACGCTCTGCAGCAACATCGATCGAGCCCGTTAAATCAAACTCTACTTTTACTGTTCCTATTTCGCAGTGCGCACTTGGTGTGATGTCGCCTAGTTCCAGGCGCAGAACAAATGCCATCGCGCCTGCGTATTCAGTAATATTTGCCGGTGCAATAAAGCGGGCAGGAATCTTCTGTGATGTCTTGATGCCTTGATCGTTACGGAATCTACGGACATCGGTAATAATCTCTTGAAGCTCGACGATTAACTTTCCAGCACTCTTATCGACGTGATCTGCATGAGCCACTGGCCATTGGGCAATGACTAGGGACTCTCCCCCAGTCAGGGCAGTCCACATCGTTTCAGTGATAAATGGCATGACTGGATGCATCAAGCGAAATAATTGATCTAATACAAAGCCCAAAACCCGTTTGGTATCGGCGGAATCTCCAGATGCCAGGCGCTCCTTAGAAAGTTCGAGATACCAGTCGCATAAATCGTCCCAGGCAAAGTGATACATCAGCTCGCAAGCGCGTGCAAACTCGTACTGCTCGAGCAGCGAATCGACCTCTGAAATCGTTTCGGATAAGCGGCTTAAAATCCATTTATCGATGGCGTTAAGTGAATCAATTGCAGGAAGAACGCCTTGCGTTGTCGCACCATTGATCATTGCAAAGCGCGTTGCGTTCCAGAGCTTTGTGGCAAAGTTGCGCGATCCTGCCACCCAGTCTTCGGCTAGAGCCTGATCTTTACCTGGATTAGCACCACGCGCCAAAGTAAAGCGCAGTGCATCGGCGCCGTACTTATCCATGAATTCGATTGGATCAACGGTGTTGTCCTTGGATTTCGACATCTTCTTACCGAACTGATCGCGCACCAAGCCATGCAGTGCGATTGTATGAAATGGCTGCACGCCATCCATTGCAAATAAACCAAACATCATCATGCGCGCAACCCAGAAGAACAAGATGTCATAGCCAGTTACTAAGACAGATGTTGGGTAGAACCTCTTTAAATCATCGGATTGTGCCGGCCAACCCAGAGTTGAAAACGGCCACAATGCAGATGAGAACCATGTATCTAAAACATCTGGATCTTGTGTATATCCAGCTGGTGCGCTTTCTCCAGGACCAACCACTACAACTTCATCATTGGGGCCATACCAAACTGGAATGCGATGTCCCCACCACAACTGCCGCGAAATACACCAGTCGTGCATGTTGTCGATCCAATCAAAATAACGCGGTGCTAGCTCTTGTGGTTCGATCTTTACACGGCCATCGCGCACAGCATCTCCAGCAACCTTTGCAAGGGGTGCTACTTTCACAAACCACTGTTTGGATAAACGTGGTTCGACAGTTATGTCGCAACGAGAACAGTGCCCAACGGCGTGAACATATGGACGCTTTTCACCCATGATGCGACCTTCGGCGCGAAGGGCTTCAACGACTGCTTTACGGGCATCGAAGCGATCCATGCCATCAAAGCGCGTACCAGAGCCATCCATAACACCGTGCTCGTTCATAATGACAACGAAGGGAACGTTGTGGCGAATAGCCATCTCGAAGTCGTTTGGATCGTGAGCGGCCGTTACTTTAACTGCGCCGGTTCCGAACTTCATTTCGACTAACTCGTCGGCAATAATTGGGATATAGCGATTGGCAAGCGGTAGCAATACCTGCTTGCCAACTATATGCTTATAGCGTGCATCATCGGGGTGAACTGCAACTGCGCCATCGCCCAGCATTGTTTCGGCGCGCGTTGTTGCAACGGTAATCTGAATATCGCCTTCGCCATAACGAACCTGTATAAACTCACCTGCATCATCCTGGTGCTCAACTTCAATATCTGACAGAGCAGTTAAACAGCGAGGGCACCAGTTAATGATCCGCTCGGCGCGATAGATAAGTCCTTGGTCGTAGAGTTTCTTAAAGATTGTTAGAACTGCAGTCGATAAACCTGCATCCATTGTGAAAACCTCGCGTGACCAATCGACACTATCGCCTAAGCGGCGCATCTGATCGAGAATCGCACCGCCTGATTCAACCTTCCACTGCCAGACTTTCTTAACAAAATCTTCGCGACCTAAATTGTGACGTGTTGTGCCTTGAACAGCTAACTGCTTTTCAACAACGTTCTGGGTTGCAATTCCTGCGTGATCCATGCCAGGTAGCCACAGTGCTTCAAAGCCCTTCATGCGTTTCATGCGCGTAAGCGTGTCTTGCAATGTGTGGTCTAAGGCGTGACCAATGTGTAGTGAGCCTGTGACATTAGGAGGCGGAATAACGATTGTGAATGCTGGCTTTGTCGATGATGCATCGGCTGTGAAATATCCGGCCGCGACCCATTTTTCATAGAGGGCTGCTTCGATATCAGCTGGTGAAAAGCTCGAAGCTAGTTCGCGGGACATACAGAGCAGTCTAGATTATGCGCTCTTCTCCTCTTGACCCTTTTGGCCTCGAGAACGCTTTGGAATATCGCCTGTATGAAGGATGAACTCGGGTTGCCCACCTGTTTGAATGCAGTCTTTAGTAACCAAGACCTTTGCAATATCACTGCGGCTAGGTACGTCATACATCACAGAGAGAAGGACCGATTCCATTATCGCGCGTAGACCACGGGCTCCTGTTCCACGAATCAAAGCCAGATCTGCAATCGCATCGAGGGCATCAACTGAAAATTCGAGCTCGACATTATCTAGATGGAAGAGGCGCTGATACTGCTTTACGAGAGCGTTCTTTGGCTCGGTAAGTATCTGCACTAGCGCCGTCTTATCTAAGTTTTCAACACTTGTCAGAACAGGAACTCGCCCAATGAATTCGGGGATCATTCCAAATTTTAATAAATCTTCAGGCATTACATCGGCGAAGATATCACGTCGATTTTTTTCAGATGCATCCTGCAGCGTTGCATTGAAGCCAACACCGGCTTTACCACTGCGGGACTCGATAATCTTTTCAAGGCCAGCAAATGCCCCGCCGACAATAAACAAGACATCTGTCGTATCGATTTGAATGAACTCTTGGTGCGGATGCTTGCGACCACCCTGTGGTGGCACTGATGCAACAGTGCCTTCGAGAATCTTCAATAACGCTTGCTGAACGCCTTCACCTGAAACATCGCGAGTGATAGATGGGTTTTCAGATTTACGCGCAACTTTATCAATCTCATCGATATAGATAATTCCCGTTTCAGCTTTTTTCACATCGTAATCGGCGGCCTGAAGCAGCTTAAGCAGAATGTTTTCTACGTCTTCACCAACATATCCCGCTTCGGTGAGCGCAGTTGCATCGGCGATTGCAAATGGAACATTGAGCATTCGCGCCAAAGTCTGTGCCATTAATGTCTTACCGCAGCCCGTTGGACCAAGCAGCAAGATATTTGATTTTGCTAATTCGATTGTGTCTTCGCGGTGTCCGCCCTGGACTCGCTTGTAATGGTTGTACACGGCAACTGATAATGACTTTTTCGCGCGATCTTGACCGATGACATATTGATCGAGAAACTCAAAGATCTCTTGCGGCTTTGGAAGCTCGGCTAAGCCGAGTGAACCTGCTTCGGATAGCTCTTCGACAATAATCTCGTTACAGAGCTCGATGCACTCGTCGCAGATATAAACGCCAGGACCGGCAATGAGTTTCTTTACCTGCTTCTGTGTTTTACCGCAGAACGAACACTTGAGCAGGTCGCTAGTTTCGCCGATTCTTGTCATGGGAAAAGTTTAGATTCTGATGGGTTTTTATGTGGGGCTTTGTAGGCTTATGAGTGTTCGCCGAGAGAATAATTAGGTGAGTTTTTCTGGCATTCTCATATCTTTAACACCGGGCACCGCTAAAACAAGCAAGCAGATAAAGACGTGGAAAATCGAGGCGCCGATTAATAACTGCTTCTCGCCAAAGAGTGTTACTGCTGGGCCAACCAGCGCCATCCCAAGTGGCAACAATCCTGCCGAGCCCATGAGATCAATACTAAAAACACGCCCCTGTAATTCGCGTGGGACTTCGCGTTGGATCGCTGAGTTCCAGAACGCCTCCCACGGACCAACTGAGAAGCCGGCCAAGAGATATGAAAGAGCAACAAAAGTCGGTGAAATTGGAAAGGCTAATGAGAGCGGTGCGATGATTAAAAGTATCCACACTAAAACAGAAAACTGACCTTGGTGTTTGATCTTAAGTTTGACACACGCAACTGCCGAGATGATTCCTCCCAGAGAAAATGTAGCCGCAGATAATGCAAAAGTTGAGTTGCTTCCAAACTCGCGTCGAGTTATAACGGGCAGTAAGACATCTACTGCAGCTAAGACAACCATCAACTGAATCGATGCCATCACAATCATGGCACCAATCCAAGGAATGTCTCGTACCGTGCGCAGACCTTCACGCATTTCAACCATAAAAGGTTCGCGGGGTTTCTTATCGGAGTTTATGTCTTCTTTTATCTGGATAAGAAAATAAGTTCCAGCGGCAAATGCGATAGCAGTAAAAAGAAAGGTTAGCCGTCCACCAATTAGAAAGACGGATACTCCCCCAATTCCAGGGCCAATGATGGTTGCCGACTTTATGACGATTCCGCGGGCAACATTTCCTGCAGGCAACTTATCTTCGGGCAACAACGAAGGCATAATTGCACCGGCCGATGCCATACCAAATGCATCACCAACGCCCATCAAGAAAACAGCTAGCGCCAATAAAATATGAGGAAGTTTTGGCGCTGTTATAAAAACCATTCCAAAGACAAGAACTGCGCGAAAGAGATCGGCAAAAATCATTACTTGTTTGCGCGGTAAGCGATCAGACCACACACCAGCAAAGGGTGCGAAGACGACGGCAGCTAAAACTCGAGCTGCTAAAATCAAACCAAGAGATGTTGCTGTGCCACCGGCATCTAAGACTGTCACTGCAAGTGCGATAGGAAAGGCCGATGCACCTAAGACAAATATTGTGGTGTTATACCAAAAGAGACGGTACCCCTTAAATGACCAAAGGGATCCCGCCTCGAATAGTTTCATGAATGAATACTACTTAACTGGCTTGGCCTTCCGTGAAGCCAATACTTGATCAATGATTCCATATTCAACTGCCTCTGCAGCAGTTAAAATCTTGTCGCGCTCGATATCTTTTTCAATTTCGGTCGCTGATTTAACTACGTGACGTGCAAGAAGCTCTTCTTGTAAACGCGCAATACGGGCAATCTCTTTAGCTTGAATTTCGACATCAGATGCCTGTCCGCCACCTTCAGATGAAGGCTGGTGAATCAAGATACGTGAGTGCTCGAGAGCATAACGCTTACCCTTTGCACCTCCCGCAAGGATTACCGCTGCAGCAGATGCCGCCTGGCCTAGACAGATTGTGCTGATATCTGGGCGAACAAACTGCATCGTGTCGTAAATTGCAGTGAGGGCGGTAAATGAGCCACCAGGTGAGTTGATGTAGATCATGATGTCGCGATCTGGATCCATAGATTCCAGTGTCAGCAACTGTGCCATGACATCGTTAGCTACAGTGTCATCGATTGGCTGGCCCATAAAGATAATGCGCTCTTCAAATAGCTTTGTGTATGGATCAAGGCGCTTAAAGCCGTAAGCAGTCTTCTCCTCAATCGTTGGAAGAACGTAGCGAGATGTGATCTCTTGGATGTGTTTCATTACGCTTTTCCTCCAAATACTTGACCATCAGATGTTGCGATGTGATCGATGAAGCCGTATGCCTTTGCATCTTCGGCGTTAAACCAGTTATCGCGATCTGAATCGATAAGAATCTTTTCAAGTGTCTGACCAGTGTGCTTGGCATTGATCTCTGAGAGTGTGCGCTTAAGAATCGCCATCTGCTCGGCTTGAATACGAATATCAGTTGCAGTACCGCCAATACCGCCAAGTGGTTGGTGCATCAAGATGCGCGCATTAGGTGTTGCATAACGCTTTCCAGGGGCGCCAGCGGTAAGTAGGAACTGCCCCATCGATGCAGCGATTCCCATTCCAACCGTTGCTACATCGTTCTTGACGTATTGCATGGTGTCGTAGATCGCCATGCCTGCAGTGACAGAGCCACCAGGTGAGTTAACGTATAAATAAATATCCTTGTTTGCATCTTCGGCCGCAAGGAGCAAAATCTGCGCGCAGATTGCATTTGCCGTGTCATCGCGTATCTCGCCGGCAAGGAAGATAATTCGCTCGCGTAGTAAGCGGTTATAGACCTGGTCATCTAAGCCGATCATTCCAATGCTCGATGAGCGAGCCTGGATTTCTCCAGCTTGTGGGTTAAGAAAATCCACGTCTGTTCCTTCCGGTTGCATGTTTATTACCTGTAGTGAGGCTAACAATGTTGCGCAGAAAATGCTTCCCAATTTGGTGAAAAAGGAGCGTCAAGGCCGTGGTGTTCGCTTAGGGCTAAAGCAATACGTGATTAAGCCTGGTCGGCGAGATCAGAGAGTTCAGTCAGTGGCTGTTCAACCTGTGGACGCAGAGCCTCAAGATCGATCACATTGCCAGATGCATCTTTAACTCTGACGCGACCTAAAACCGATGCCAGTGCTTTGGCGCGAGTTACCTCTACGACCAACTGTGAAATCTGTCCAGCCTTTTGCAACTCTTCTGCAAACTGCTGTGGCGCCATTCCATATCGCTGTGAGGTGCGAACCAAGTACTCGGTCAATTCCATCTCACTTACTTGAACATCTTCGCTCTGCACGATTGCATCGAGCAAGAAATCTGATTTAAGTGAGGAACGAACCTGACCATTAACCTCGGTACGGTGATCGGCATCTTCAGTACGGCCTTCGCCTTGGAGGTGATCATTGACCTCGAGCTCGACCAAATTATCTGGAACTGGGATATCTAGATCTGCAAGAAGTTTTTCAACTAAGCGATGGCGCGCCTGTGTTCCCTGCTCCATCTTCTTAACGCGGCCAAGGCGCTCAACAAAGTCGGCCTTGAGCTCGGCCAAGGTATCGAACTCAGAGGCAAGCTTTGCAAAAGCATCATCAACAGGTGGCAGTTCGCGCTCTTTGACTGCCTTAACAGTTGCTTCGACCTCACCCTTTTCGCCCTCGGCCTGACCAACGAGCTGTGTCTTAAACTTCTTTGTCTGCCCAGCAGACATGCCGATCAAGATCTCATCAAGACCATCGATCATGCGATCTGAGCCGACTTCGTAAGAAATATCATTTGCCTGTCTGCCATCAACTGATTTGCCGTTGATAAATGCATCCATATCTAAGGTTGCAAAGTCACCCTTAACAATTGCACGCTCAACCGTTGTCAGTGTTCCAAAACGTGTACGCAGAGATTCAACCTGCTCATCAACATCTGCATCTGCAACAACGACATCATCGACTTCAATCGTGATTGTTGAAAAATCTGGCAACTTAACTTCTGGGCGAACATCGACCTCGACGGTAAATGAAAGTTTTTCGTTATCAACAAACTCTTTAACATCAACGACTGGACGGCCAATAACAGCTACAGAGTGCTCGCGGGCTGCCTTGCCGTAGAAATCTGGAAGCGCTGCATTAATAGCCTCATCCAAAACAGTGCTGCGACCAACGCGTTGATCGATCATCGCAGCTGGAACTTTTCCTTTACGGAAGCCCGGGATATTTACCTGTGTTGCAACCTTCTTATATGCATCAGCTACATGCGATGACATTTCACTATATTCAATTTCAATATCGAGACGAACGCGAGTTGGAGAAAGTGTCTCGACGGTGCTTTTCACAGATGCTCCTAAATAAGTTATGAACTACAAGAGAGAGAACTGGTCGGGGCGGGGAGATTCGAACTCCCGGTCTCCTGCTCCCAAAGCAGGCGCGCTAGCCACTACGCTACGCCCCGAGGCGCAATGCAGGAGTCTAGAGGAGATTTCCCTCATCTCTTACCGACACAGTACCTTTAGCCTCTCAGCACCACATGCGGGTGTAGCTCAATGGTAGAGCCCCAGCCTTCCAAGCTGGCCATGCCGGTTCGATCCCGGTCACCCGCTCCACATCTTTTTAGCCGATAGAGCCAACGAGTAACTGGGTACTCATTCCACTTGCCGAAATACTGGCTCCACCGTTTGCACCTGAGGTTAAAGTCGCAATCAATGAGTACGCATTCGTTGTGGAAGACCCATTCAAAACTACATCTGCAATAACAGCAACCGTGGAGCGATTTCCGCCAGAATAAATACTTCCGTAAATGACTGAAAAGTTGCTAGTAATAACTGGGCTGTCACCCGATGCGCTCAATGTCAATCCCAAACCATAAGTAAAAACACTGGAATTCGTATCGTACGTATTAATCAAAATGTGAACAACATAACTTCTGCCTGCGGCAAATGTTCCAAAGGAATCTGAGGCTTTCGTGCTGCCAGCACTGCCCGCCAAATTCCCTGTAAAAGTTATGGAGGTTGCTTTTGCATTTGAAACACCCGCAGCTCCAGTTGCACCTGTTCCGCCTGCAGGGCCTGCACTCCCTGTTAATCCTGTATCACCTTTTGCACCTGCAGATCCATTTGTTCCAGCTGCACCTGCGACTCCAACGGCACCTGCATCACCTGTATCTCCCTTTGCACCACTACTTCCTGCCGCACCAGCTGCACCGGCTGA
>SHVG01000019.1 GCA_009691145.1 Candidatus Planktophila sp.
ACACAGTCCTGGGGCAGGAATCCGTAGGCGTATGCCCGCCTTTTCGCAGCGCTGCTGGGCCAGCGCGCGAAGCCTGGAGTTTGCGCCCACGCCCCCGGCGATCAAGAGTGAGTTAATGCCCGTTGCCTTACATGCTGCCAAGGATTTAAGAAGTAAGACATCGACGATCGCCTCTTGGAAAGAGGCGGCAACGTTTGCCTTTGCATAATCTGGGGTCGCCTCCAGATATCGCGCAACTGCCGTCTTTAATCCAGAGAAAGAAAAATCAAATGGGCGGCTCTGCCAATCATTAGATGTTGTTAAGCCGCGCGGAAAATCGATTGAATCTGCCTTTCCATCTTTAGCAAGGGCATCAATTGCTGGACCTCCAGGAAAACCTAACTTCATGACACGTGCAATCTTGTCAAAGGCCTCACCTGCTGCATCATCCATGGTGGCGCCCAATTTAGTAATAGAACCAGTGATGTCATCGACTTGTAGAAGAGATGAGTGGCCGCCACTTACAAGTAATGCAATCGTCGGATCTAAATTGTTAGTATGCGTGAGTGCATCAACACTGATGTGGGCCGCCAAATGATTGACGGCAAAGATTGGTTTATCTAAACCGAGAGCTAAGCCAGTTGCCGCCCCCACACCGACCAGTAATGCACCTACTAAACCTGGACCTGCAGTAACTGCGACGGCATCAATATCAGATAATGAAATATTGGACGCCTTTAATGCCTGTCTGATCGTCGGCTGCATCGCCTCTAAATGTGCACGGCTAGCAATCTCTGGAACAACACCTCCAAAGCGGGCATGTTCTTCGACGCTGGATGCAATGATATTGGCCAGCAATGTACGCCCCCGAACTATTCCAACGGCGGTTTCATCACAGGATGTTTCGATTCCTAAAACTATTGGTTGGCTCATGAGAGCTCTTTTCGCATGACTAAGGCATCAAGGCCGGCGCCGTAGTAATTACTGCGTACTGAGATTGTGGAATAGCCCAGTGATTCATAAAGGGCAATTGCACCGATGTTATCGACGCCGACTTCTAGCATCATGGCGTTGGACTCTTTCTCACTCGCCCAATTCTCGAGTTGCTCCATAAAGGCAGTTCCGATGCCGGCTTTGCGGTGCCCAGGTAGAACACCAACGGTTAAGACATCGGCCTCAACTCCAGGGGCTGGCACCATGACGGCGGCATAGCCAATAATCTGGTTATTGCTATCGAGGGCAACGGTAAAGAAATGCGTGCGAGGAACTCCCTTGAACTCCTCTTTAAACTGCCCCATCGACCAAGGTGCATCTGCAAATAAAATCTTTTCCATCGAGACCAAGACTGGCAGATCTAGCGTCATTGCATCGCGGTAAGTAATCATCTATCCACCGTTGCAACTGCATCTGGGTGACGTAAATAAATCGGCTCTGTGACGTTGCCACTGAGTGCAGCCATCGCCAATAGATCCGGATACAGATCGCTGAAAATCTGAGCACCCTTCACATTAGCTGGAAAGTTAACTGACGGCTCTCCCACGCGCACACCATTTATATAGCGCGCCCAATAAACCTCTTTACGACGAGCATCTACAGTAACTATAAAATCCTTTTCATTTACCTGTGCTGCAATCGCATCGAGTGAGCAAACACCTCGTACTGGAATGTTGCGCGCTAAAGCAAAGCTGCGTGCAAATGCAATACCGATACGCAGACCTGTAAATGGTCCAGGTCCCATTCCGACAACGACCTTATCTATTAAACGTC
Source organism: Candidatus Planktophila sp. (assembly GCA_009691145.1). Classification (GTDB taxonomy): domain Bacteria; phylum Actinomycetota; class Actinomycetes; order Nanopelagicales; family Nanopelagicaceae; genus Planktophila. The sequence goes on from SHVG01000019.1 coordinate 1,747, forward strand.
CAGCGATCGCCTCTTGCACCAATGCCGGCAGAGCTGGGCCGTGCGCCGTTGCCCCGTCACGAAAGCCCTTCCAGATCAATGCACCCTCTTGGATAATGCCCACAGATGTGCGAGAAGTAGATGTATCGATTGCCAGCGTAATCGTCATAGAGAAAAATCCGCCCAGCGCTTGCCCAGGCATTTAATCTCAACTTTTCTTACTTCATCACTTCTATCGATGGTTATCTCTAAACGATTCTGGCTCAAACGCGCAGATTCGGCGCCGCCCCATTCGATTACCGTGACGGAGTTTTCAATATCTAGATCTAGATCATCTAAGTAAAGGCTGGGGTTAGCGGTATCCAATAATCGATATGCATCAACATGAACCAATGGCAGCGGGGCTTTATGCACGCGTGAGATAACAAATGTAGGAGATGTAACATCGGTAATACCCAAGCCAGCGGCGATGCCTTGAGCCAGAACGGTTTTACCTGCGCCAAGTGGGCCATTAATCAGAATTAAATCTCCGGCAACTAGGTGCGCTGAAAGCTTCACGCCTAATGCATGCATATCGTCGGCGGTTGCAACTGTGACCATTTGCTAAGGGTAAAGGAAAGAGAGGGCCTGGTTTCCCAGGCCCTCTCTTGTACTCCCTCGATTTCTTACATATTAGTCTGTGTAGTACTTAAGCAGTGGTGCGATAAATAGCGGATCGATCACGAGATTGCCAGCCTTTCGGCCTGCAGTCACGATTCCACCACCAGATGGCAATTTGCCAGTTAGGCCAGCACTAACCAGTGACTTCGCAACTAACACAAGCTGTGCCGAGTTGAAGTTACAGTGGTTTGTGCCACTTGCTGCAGGTGTTGATGTAATTGGAGAGCCTGCATCATTGAAGGTTGTGTAACCCTTGCTTGGAATTGTGTTCCATAGCATTAGCAGTTTGTTAACTGGTGCAACGTAGCTCTTGCTACTCTTGTAAGCAGCAAATGCAGCTAGTTTCTCAGTAGCAAACTGCTCGGCATAGGCATTCACAATACGTTGTGAAGCACCCGCTGGAGTAATTGGATCTGCAACACCGGTCATTAAGATCGTTGGAACATTGATCTTGCCAGTATTTGCATGCAGTGCCTTCATCTTTGTAATCGCAGCGTTATCACCAACGGCGCGAGGTGCGCCTGGATTTGCTGCAGAGAGTGCGCCAAGAATTGCATTGATAGCAGTGTTTCCAGAAAGCGCTGCGTTAAAGATTATGCGCTCATTTTCAATGCGAGCGGCGTAATCAGTCTTTGTGTTATCAAAGATTGCCCCACCTACCTGAAGCTCAACGTCCTGTGTTGCAAGGATTGCAAGGGCTGCAGCATTTGTTCCATTTTCAAGGATTGCAAGGGCTGGGCTAAGTGCTAACGGGAATGAAAGCTTAAGCGCGCCTTCTGGTCCACGGATGGAGTCAAAGTGTGCAGATTGAGTTGGAACACCTGCCATTAATCCCAGCAACAAGAGCGCACTGCGTGGTGGAACTCCACCGGCAGCTAACGCCTTACCTGTTGCAGATGATGTATCTGGCCAAGCATTAGTTGCAAGTGATGCCTGGACCTTGCCCATAACAGTAAAGAGCTTAATTAAATCGGCATAGGCCTCGGCATTTCCTGCCGCTCCTGCCGAATAGTTACCGCCCTTAATCGTTGGATCGAAGAGAGTTTTAACTCCCCACAAGAAATCTCCAGCCAGTGTCAACTCAGCTGCAATGTTGTCGGCCATGCACATAGGTGCAGCTGCAGAGATGAGGTTTGGATACTTCTCGGCCAGACCCTGCGTGATTACGCCGCCGAGTGATGATCCCCATGCAACAACCTTGGTTGTCTTTGGGAACTGCGCCTTAAATACACCGATTAGCTCAACGTTTGTTTTAATCGCTGAATCTGCGTTCCACCCTTGACGGGCAAAACCTGAACCAACAACTGCAACACCTTGGCTAAATAGATACTGCGCAACTGCAGTATTTCCATTCGGAATTGGCTCTGGAGTATTGGTAACTTTGTATCCACCAATGAGAGGGATTCCAGCTGGGATATCGATGTTGTATCGGTATCCATGTGAGTACAGAGCAACAGTTCCACCGAAGTTAGCTGGAACCATCATTGAGTAGGGAGCACCATCTGATGTCACGCCAACGCAAGATTGAATTGGAGACTTGCCATCGCATGCAGGTGCAGCGTTAGCTGCAACTGGGATTGAAACTATGATTCCTGTTACGAGTGCGGTTGCACTTAAAAGTGCAACTAAGCGTTGTTTTCTCATTAGTTTGGTAATCCCTTCGCTGGCATTGCTGGACGCACATATGTTGATTTAACAACTGGGCCAGCACCTGAATCGGTTGTGTATGTGACATATGTGCCACCTACTGGAGATAGATCACCAGTTGGTGAGTACTTACCCACCCAGTAACCAGTTAATCCAACGTGACTTGTAGCTGAATATCCGAGTGGAACTAATGCTGAGTTAGCAAAAGTTGCACCCTTACTATCAATCGCTGCCATCAATGACTTACGCGTTGGATTTGTACCAGCAGCTTTGAGAGCTTGCGCAGTCATGAACGCTGTGTTCATTCCAAGCAATACATTGAGATCAAATGCTGATCCAGGCACTGCCTTGGCATAGATATCAGAGAAGAGCTTTATGTATTCATCCTTCATATCTGTTGTTGCTGGAACTGATGAGAAGCCAACTGCGTTGTATAGAACGCCGGCTGGAACACCAGTAAGTTTAATTGTTGTGGCATCTCCACCAACTGAACCAAGCATCCACTGTGGTGCGTACTTCAATTGAGCTGCAACGCCAAGCATTGCAGAAGTTGCGCTAGATACACCGAAGAGGATTACAACATCGGCTTCTGCAGCCTTGAACTTTGTAATCCAACCAGCTGCAGCTGCAGCACCTTGTGATCCTGATGCATAAGCAACCTTGACTGTGAAGTTAACTCCAGCAGTCTTAAATCCTGCGAGCGCATCTGTACCGAAGTCATCATCCTGGTAAAGAAGACCAATCTTCTTTCCTGCAAAGTTTTCGGCGATGTACTTGCCCATGATCTTGGCTTCCATGATGTATGAAGGCAAGACCATGTAATGAGTCGGATACTTCTTAAGATCGGCAAATCCACTAAAGCCTGTGTTCAAAAATAGCACTGGGACTCCGCGCTTGGCTGGATTAACTGCCGAGGCGACAGCTCTATTATTTGCTGTGCCAAGAGGGGCAAGGAGTGCCATTACCTTATCTTTAAGAATAAGTTCGTTGGTCTTTGCAACTGCTTCAGTTGGCACATATCGATCATCTTTAACGATGAGTTTGATACTGCGACCATTAACTCCGCCATTAGCATTCAGATAATCGAAGTAGGCCTTAGCCGCTCCTGGGATCTTGTTATAACCAAGTGATGCTGCACCTGTCATTGGAAGTGTCATACCGAGTTTGATTACGGATGATGAGACTCCCACTTCAGCCGCTTGCGCCGGGACTGCAGTTGCAGCCAAGCTCGCCACGGCAAGTACCGCAGAAACCGATATCAGTTTCCGACGATTCATTGCTTTCATGTGTTTCCTTCCATCGAGGGTTTGGTTAAAATATTTAATTCCTTTTTCTTTGCCGCTTTCTTGGCTTTGCGTGCATGGTGTTGTTCAACTGGTCCATTTGGTACAAATAGAACAGTAAGAACCAACAGTGCACTCACCAGCAAACCGGGCAAGTTCGTGGTGATGTTCTCAGAGCTTCCGATGCGTTCGGCAACCACCTCGGCGATCTCTGGGATAGCCACCAGTACCACTGCGCCAATCATGGCCCCTGAGAGGGTACTTAGACCACTTAAAACCGCCCCGGTAAGGAGTGAAAAAGAGAGATTTAGGGGGAAAGCGCTGGGAGAGACGGTACCAATAGTCATAGAAAGGAGTGCCCCGGCTAAACCGGCGATTCCGGCGCTAATTGTGAAGGCCAGGATCTTAGAGCGGGCTGTGTTAATTCCAGCCAGTTGCGCGGCAACCTCATTACCGCGGCTAGCTCTCCAATTGCGACCATATCTGGATCGCAAAATATTTTGCAGTAACCACATAGAGGTTAATGCTGCAAGTGCTGCAATCCAGAAAAACCATTTGTATTGAGTGAACTCTTTACCTAATGACAATGGCGCAGATCCAACATCAAACAACAAACCTTGCTCTCCACCTAATACAGCAAATTCATTTGCAAGTGATGGCAAACTAATTGCTAATGCAAGTGTTGTTCCGGCTAAATATGGACCCGATAGTCGGGCTGCTGCTGCACCTAACAAAGCTCCACCGATTGCGGCAACTAAAACTGCTACAACAAAACATAGAACTATTGGAAGGTTGAACTCAATTCTAAATACTGCAGCTGCATATGCACCTATCGCCATAAGTGCTCCATGTCCTAGAGAGACTTGACCTGAATATCCAGTTAGTAAAATAATCGAAGCAATTGCTACCACATAGACGGCAATAGATGCTCCTTGGTAAACACGAAGTTCATCGACCATTCCACTTAAGAAGTAGAGAACGACTCCTCCGAGGATAAATGGCAATAGATGAGAAGACTCTTTATGTTTACGCACGACGAGCCGCCTTTGCTCCAATAATTCCTTGAGGGCGGATGAAAAGAACTATAAGTAAAATGATAAATGGAGCGATAAAGCCTAATGAGCTGCTGACGTACATCAAAATAAATGAAACTGATACACCCAAGACCAAGCCACCGATAACTGCTCCAACTAAAGACTCAAGTCCTCCTATAACTGCAGCAATAAACCCTGAGACCAGCAAAATAGAAAACTCAATCGAATATGGAGATAGGTATCCATTTGCATTGATTGTTTGGAACATTCCAGCCACAGCACCTGCCGCACCAGCCAATGCCCATCCCAAGGTGCGTACAAGATCTACCTTGATACCAGAAAGTCGAGCGATTTCAGGTGCGTAAGCCGCTGCTCGTAAAGATAAGCCGAGATTGGTCTTCTGAAAGAGAATCGACAGCAGTAGCATCAGGACGATTACCGATATAAGAATTAATAGTTTAAGTGGCGAGAAAACTAAGGTCTCTCCCCCAATTGTGAATCCATCATTTGAAAGTGGTCCAACAATGCGTACATCTTGGCCTCCCCAAATCATGCTCACGATCGCGCGAATAATTCCAAGCAAACCAAGGGTTGCAATGATTGGTGCAACGCTTGCGATTGGACCACTTGAGCTGTGCTTCACTAGTAATCTCATGAACACCACTTCGATGAATGCTGCAAAGAGCGCGCCGCCAATCATGGCAACGGGCAATGCGATCCAAAATGATTTTAGATTAACTATTGCTTCATATCCAAAGTAAGTTGAAAGCAAGGCCATACCAGATTGGGCAAAGTTAATTACGCGAGTGCTTCGCCATACCAAGACCATTGAGATCGCCATCAAAGCACAAATACCACCAGAAGTGATTCCGATGAGAAGGGTATTAAGTAGTTGAATCATGATTAATACCCCAAGTAGGCCGCACGCACGGCAGGGTTAGCGATGAGTGCATCGGCGTGGTCGACGGCGACGACTCTGCCAAGATTAAGAACTATTCCTAAATCTGCAATCTTGAGTGCACCCATTGCATTTTGTTCGACTAAGACAACAGTTATTCGCATCGATGTTGTTAAATCTCTAATTATTTGAAAAATCTGCTCGATGACCAAAGGGGCTAATCCCAGCGAAGGCTCGTCCAGTAATAAAAGTCGTGGCTTAGACATCAATGCGCGGCCGATAGCTACCATCTGACGCTCTCCGCCTGAGAGCGTGTCAGCTCTCTGCGCCAATCTCTCACCTAAACGAGGAAATATTGTGATGACTTGATCGAGGGACTCACTGAGCTCTTTCTTATTGCGGCGCCAGATTGCACCTAGCTCGAGATTTTCTTTGACTGTTAGCTGTGGAATTACTGACTTACCCTCAGATACATGCGAAATTCCTCTACGAACTAAGTTCTCAGCCTTTTTGCCGAGTATCGATTCGCCCATCCAAGTAATCTCTCCATGGGTTGGTTTATTCAGGCCAGATAAGGCTCTGAGCAGGGTCGTCTTTCCAGCGCCATTTGAGCCGATTATCGCGGCTAACCTACCGGTTGGGAGTGCCAGCGAAACAGAGTTGACTGCACAGATCGCTCCGTGATGAATAGTTAGATTAGAAACATTGAGCGACATCTACGTCCCCGTTCCTAAATAAGCGGCGATTACCGCTGGGTCTCTGCGCACCGTCTCTGCACTTCCACTGGCAATGACTTCGCCAAAGTTAAGTACATATAACTTGCTGCAAACGTTCATAACAACATCCATGTGGTGTTCGACTAAAAGTACTGACATCTGGGCGCTTAAGTTACGGATCAATGAGTTCATCCACTCAATATCTTGGGTACCAAGTCCACCTGCTGGCTCATCGAGCATAAGAATCTTTGGCTCGCTCACAAGTGCGCGTGCAATTGCAACGCGCTTGGTATCGGGATAGGCCAAGGTATCTGCACGGCGATCTGCAAGAGCTCCTGCGTATACGCGCTCGAGAGCTACCCGCGCTTTTTCGCGAATCCGATTCTCATCCTTTGTATTACGGGCAAAGGCGGCAGAGATTAATCCTGTCTGTGCTAAGTGCTGAGCACCAATCATGACATTTTCCAGAACAGTTAAATCGCCAAATAAACCAACGCCTTGCAGTGTGCGCGCGATCCCAAGATCAACTAAATTATCGGTGCGAGGAAAATCGCTTTTTTGGCCAGCGAGGTAAAAAACTCCAGCATCTGGTGTAACAAGTCCACAGAGTGCGTTAAATAAAGTAGTCTTACCGGCACCGTTAGGGCCGATTAATCCAACGACTTCCCTCGTGCCAATTTCGAGATAGACATCATTGAGAGCTCGAAGTCCTCCAAAGGAGATAGAGACTCCCTCGACTCGCAGTACTGCGTTATTAATAGACATGAGGTGCGTAGATTCTAGGCACTCGTGGTCCTATCCGTGTAATTATCTCGTAGTTAATCGATGATGATGCAGCGCCCCAGTCATCGGCGGTGTACTCACCCCTCGATCCATCGCCAAAAACTATGGTCCAGTCCCCTGATATGGCCGTTGAATCTGGGCCTAAATCAACCATGAATTGATCCATCGAGACGCGACCGATTATTGGTGCGCGTGTGCCATCGAAGAAAACTCCAGCGGCTTGTGCAGTGCGTGGGATTCCATCGGCATATCCCATTGCAACAACTCCGAGAGTTGTATCGGCCTTCGTAACTGCCGTTGCACCATAGCCAACGAGTGAGCCTGCAGGTACTTTCTTTACAAGATGGAGTTTGGCCCGCAGCTGCATCGCAGGCTTTAATCCTAAAGCCTTGCTATCACCCAGGGTTTTTACATCTGGTGATAGGCCATACATCGCGATTCCTGTGCGCACTAAATCAAAAGTAGCATCATGGTTTTTCATCGTGGCTGCAGAGTTAGAGATGTGTTTAATTGGTGGGTTAATTCCGATTGCAGCAAGATCTGCGACCATCGCATTAAAGCGATTGAGTTGATCGGGATTCTGTTTTTCATTGGGCTCATCGGCTCGAGCAAAGTGAGAGAAAATTCCTACAACTTCTACATGTGAAAAATCTAGAGTTAAGAACTCCTGCCACTCGTCTAAAAATCCACCACGAGTCATTCCGGTATCAACTTCGATATGAATGCGTGCCTGTGATTTCATTGAAGAGAGCTCATTAAAGGCGGCGATAGATGCGACTGCAATATCGATATTGTGATTATGAGCGGCTCTAAAATCCGATCCTGGAGGAAGCAGCCATGCCAAGATTGGTATCTGCACTCCGTGGGTGCGCAGTGCTATCGCCTCTTCTAGTAAAGCAACACCTAACCAATCAGCACCGCTTTTTTGCGCCGCTAAACCAATTTCAATTAATCCATGACCATATGCATCGGCCTTAACCACGGCCAACAAATCAACGCCGCTAAGATCTTTGAGCAGTGAGATATTGGCTGTAATTGCCGCGACATCGATACGTGCCTCTGCCCGATGCTCCATTAGCTGCGCTCCACGACAACCATGGCCGATGCGATTCCAGCATCATGCGAAAGAGATAAGTGCACATCTGCGCCATCGATTAAATCGGCGATTGCGCCATGAAAGAGAAAGACTGGCTTCCCGTTTTCAAGATTTACTACTTCGGCATCGTGCCAGGCCAAGCCCTTTTCGGCACTGAGGGCTTTAGCTAACGCCTCCTTTGCAGCAAAGCGTGCGGCAAGGGAGGCAATTGGTTTGGTGCGCTCTGCGGGGGTAAAGAGTTTTTCAAGTAACCCTGGTGTTCGATCAAGTGAGGATTTAAAGCGCTCGATATCGACGACATCAATACCGATTCCATCAATCATGGCGTTGAGTCTAGTGCAGTTGGCTCTTCGAGGGAACGTAGCGATCTACGGCGATGACTGCGACTAATAAAGCACTGCCAATAAAGAGGCCACCTAGCAAATCAGTAAACCAATGCGTATGACGAATAAGTGAGACTAGACAAACAGTTAAAGAGATAGTAATAACACCGGCAGTTGCAAGCCGACCTTGATATCTATCTACGTGTGCGTATCGATAGATTAAATATGCCAAAATTCCCCAGGATAAAACAGCATTCGATGCGTGGCCACTTGGATATGACATTCCACCAGCATGAAGTAAGTCAAAACCATCACGGGGTTTAGTGCGACCCAAAAAGATCTTGAAAATCCCCACGACAAAGTTAAGTGCAAGCAGTGAAAGAACTGCCAAATTAAGTGGCCGCCATGTCTTGAATGTGTAGGCGATATAGGCCGCGGCAAGAAGTAAGACCGTTGCAGTTAGACCACGCAAGCCCAAATCATCTAAGCGCCTTAAAAGAAAACCTGATAAACCATCAAAGCGTGGGCGGTGAGTACGGTTAACATCATCATCAAAGTTAACGAGTGGGCCATTGTTCAAAACTTGCTGTGTTACAAGAAGAAAGCCGAGAAATAGGAGAAAGGACCAGCGAAGGGCGCGAAACATCTGCTCTTTGCGCATTTATTCAACCGTGACGGATTTAGCCAGATTTCTTGGCTGATCGACATCATTGCCACGTGCAACGGCCATTTCATAAGCAAAGACTTGTAATGGGACCGTTGCAAGGACTGGCTGAAAGAGTGCAGGAACTACTGGAATACGGATTATGTGCTCGGCGCCTTCAACGTGCGCGCCTTCTTCGGCGATCACGATGACGCGCGCGCCACGTGCCCTAACCTCTTGAATATTGCTCTGCATCTTTTCATCCAGGGCATGCTCGTGACCTGCTGGCAAAATTGCGATAACGGGAGTGCCCTTATCAATCAAAGCGATTGGGCCATGCTTGAGTTCGCCACCTGCAAAGCCTTCGGCGTGGATATATGCAAGCTCTTTTAACTTAAGAGCGCCTTCAAGTGCAACTGGATATCCAATGTTTCGGCCCAAGAATAAAACAATATTGTTATCTGCAAAACTACGGGTCAACGCCCGCAGAGGCTCTACGGTTTCAAGAATCTGCTCGATCTTCCCTGGTAGTTCTAATAGTTCGTTATATAGCTCTACAACTTGTACATCCTTAAGTGCGCCATTTACTTGAGCTAAGTGAAGGCCAATTAAGTAAACGGCGATCATTTGAGTTAAGAGCGCCTTTGTTGATGCTACAGCGATTTCTGGGCCGGCATGGGTATATATAACTGCATCAGATTCGCGTGGAATCGTTGAGCTATTGGTATTACAAATAGCCAAAACTCGAGCACCTGCCGCCTTCGCATGGCGCACAGCCATCAACGTATCCATAGTTTCACCCGATTGCGAAATCGCGATTACTAATGTGTTGGCATCAATTATTGGGTCGCGATAGCGATACTCGCTAGCGATTTCGACCTCTACGGGAATTATCGCCCATTTTTCAATGGCGTACTTTGCGACCATTCCTGCGTGATAGGCCGTACCGCAGGCAATGACTGTGATCTTTTTTAATGCGCGGATCTCATCGATACTCATACGTAGCTCATCTAAAACTATCTGCTTGTTATCACTTAACCGGCCAACCAAGGTGTCGGCAACGGCCTTAGGTTGCTCGAAGATCTCTTTGAGCATGAAGTGGGTAAAGCCGCCTTTTTGCGCAGCTGTTGCATCCCATGAGATCTCATACTCTTTAGGCTCAATAACTGCGCCTTCAAGATCAGTAATCACCACCGAAGTCGGTGTAATAGTTACAACCTCATCTTGGCCAAGCTCTACAGCGCGCTTGGTGTAATCGATAAAGGCGGCGACATCAGAGGCCATAAAGTTTTCGCCATTACCAAGGCCGACAACGAGTGGAGAGTTACGACGAACACCTACGACAACATCAGGGGCATCGGCGTGAATTGCAACAAGGGTGAAAGAGCCACGAAGCGCCTTTACGGCATCACGCATCGCCGCGGCTAAATCGCCCTTATGTTCTTTGCGAAGATCACTGAGCAAATGTGCCACTGATTCGCTATCTGTCTCTGAGGAGAAAACATGTCCTCGAGCCTCTAAAGTTTTACGAAGCTCTGAATAGTTTTCAATAATTCCATTATGAATAACAGCTAACTTGCCCTCGTTATCAACGTGTGGGTGGGCGTTGCGATCGGTTGGCCCACCATGAGTTGCCCAGCGTGTGTGACCGATGCCTGAATGAACCAATGGAAGCGAAGCATCGAGTGCGCTCTCTAAATTAGCGAGCTTGCCCGCCTTCTTTTCAATAAATAACTTTCCTGGAACACCTAGAGCGATTCCAGCTGAGTCATAGCCGCGGTATTCAAGTCGTCGCAGACCCTCGATCAATGGCGTCACAGCAGATTGTGGCCCGCTGTATCCAACGATTCCGCACATATGTTTATCTACCCCAGTTCGGCTTTAACGATATCTGCAAGTGATCTGGCAACTTCTTCGGCAAGGCTATCACTGGCCGCTTCAACCATGACTCTAACAAGGGCCTCAGTCCCAGATGCTCGTAGTAGAACTCGTCCACTATCTCCAAGGCGAACCTCTGCCGACTTTACCGCCGAAGAAATTGCCTTTGATTCATTAAGTTTATCTTTTTTGACGTCTTTAACATTTATAAGTACCTGCGGAAAACGCACCATCATCGCGGCGAGCTCTTGCAGAGTCTTGCCAGTACGAACAACTTCTTGCATCAGTTGCAAGGCAGTTAAAACTCCATCGCCTGTGTTGGCAAGATTGCGCATAATCACGTGGCCCGATTGTTCGCCACCTAGTGAGTAATCATTAGCAATCATGTTTTCTAATACATATCGATCACCAACTGGTGTGATGACAACGTCAATGCCGGATTCCTTCATGGCATGCACAAAACCTAAGTTACTCATGACAGTACCGACAACGGTGTTAGCCTTTAACTTACCGCGCGCCTTAAAGCCGCGCGCCAAAATACTCAGAATGTGATCGCCATCGATTTCATTTCCGGCGGCATCGATCGCTAAACATCTATCGGCATCGCCATCGTGGGCAACACCAAGATCGGCGCCCTCTTTGATTACTGCCGCGCGTAGTTGGTGCAGATGCGTTGAACCACAGTCCTGGTTGATGTTGTATCCATCGGGATGGTTAAAGATTGCAATAACCTCAGCGCCAGCACGGCGGTATGCCTCTGGTGCAACAACCGATGATGCGCCATTGGCACAGTCAACGACTATCTTTAAAGCTTTCAGCGGGGTTTCAACCGATGCAAGTAGGTGAGTTAAATATCGCTCAGTGGCGCTTTCATCGTTAATTGCTCGGCCAACTCCGCGGCCCGTTGGGCGCTTCCACTCTTCACCCATTCGTGTCTCAATGCGCGCTTCGATCGCATCATCTAACTTGCCGCCACCGCGTGCAAACAACTTAATTCCATTATCTGGCATTGGATTATGGGATGCGCTAATCATTACGCCGAGATCTGCATGTGATTCGGCAACCAAATGTGCGATTGCAGGGGTAGGCAAAACTCCAACGCGATAGACATTGATTCCGGCACTTGTTAAGCCTGCGACAACGGCCGCCTCTAAAAACTCTCCCGATGCACGGGAGTCTTGGCCAACGATTGCAGTTGGCTGGTGATCTTTATTTGATGAGCTTTCGACTAAAACATGCGCAGCGGCAACAGAGACATCCAGTGCGATTTCAGCGGTGAGCTCACTATTGGCTAAGCCACGGATTCCATCGGTACCAAAGAGTGCCATCGGAACTCCTCTACTTAAATGTGAATTAGCGCTTGCTGTATTGAGAACGCTTACGTGCCTTCTTAAGGCCGTACTTCTTGCGCTCGATAACACGTGCATCACGTGATAGGAATCCAGCCTTCTTAAGTGCTGGACGGTTTGCTTCTTCATCAATCTGATTGAGTGAGCGTGCAACACCAAGGCGAAGAGCTCCGGCTTGACCAGATACTCCGCCACCATTGATACGCGCAAAAACGTCGTACTGGTTTTCAGCACCTACTATTCGAAATGGCTCTGAGACTGACTCTTGGTGAACCTTGTTAGGAAAATAATTCTCAAGTGTCTTACCGTTAATGATCCACTTGCCGGTTCCGGGAGTTAAGCGAACGCGTGCAACGGCCTCCTTACGACGACCTGTGCCGCCACCTGGAGCCTTAATCGCTGGGCGGTTAGTTGCAGCCGCTGGGGTTGCAGATGTGTATGAAGTTGGAACTTCGTTCTCATCGAGATCGTTAATGGTTGTGTCCTCTGACATTGACATCCCTTACTTCACGATTTGTGAAACTTGTTCGAAGACATATGGCTTTGGTGCTTGTGCTGCATGTGGGTGGTTAGGGCCCGCATAAACCTTGAGCCTTGAAGTGATATCGCGACCAAGACGGTTCTTAGGAATCATTCCCTTGATCGCCTTTTCTACGGCACGTGTTGGGAACTTCTCAATGAGCTCGCCGTAGACAGTTGAGGTTAAACCACCTGGGAAACCAGAGTGGTGATGTGCCCACTTCTGCTTTGCCTTATTGCCTGACAAAGCGATCTTTTCTGCGTTAATGATGATGACAAAGTCGCCCATGTCCATGTGTGATGCAAATGTTGGCTTGTGCTTTCCACGAAGTAGGGCGGCGGCATGTGTTGCAAGACGGCCCAAGACCACATCTTGGGCATCGATGACATGCCACTCACGGACTGCCTCACCGGCCTTTGGACTATATGTACGCACGCTCTTGTCTACCTTCTATGTCGAGTTTTTTCATCAAGCGCTCTTAAGGAGCGCAGAGGAGTAAGGGTACCCGTGCAGCGGGCATGGGTCAAAATGGCGTTTTAGGCTCGAAAGCCGAGGCTTATTCAGGGTATTCAACGTGGCGAAGCGTTAAACCACGTGCCTCAAAGACCAAGCTATCGGGGACTCGCTCTTTATTAGCCAGCATCGCCACAATCCAATCGAGATTATTGCGGCCCTCGGCTACACACACCACAGCGCCAACTAAGTTGCGCACCATTGAATAGCAAAATGCATCGGCGGCAATATCGGCGATTAAATAGCCCTCATCATCACGGATCCAGTTAAAGCGCAGGAGATTTCGAACGGTGGTTTGGCCTTCGCGGAACTTACAGAATGCGACAAAATCATGGTTGCCCACCAACAGAGAACTGGCAGAGTTGAGCAGATCTATATCTAGCGTGCGATACCAGGGTACAACATCTAGGCGGTGTAGCGGAGGGAGAACTCGATTACCATCTAAAATTGTGTAGGTATAACTGCGTTGCGTTGCAGTAAATCTGGCATGGAAGGCAGTGGTTACTACCTTTACTTTTAGGATTCGAATATCTTCATCGAGCATGCAGTTCAATTTAAAGGCCAGAGCATCAGAGTCAGTGGTCTTAGGAACATCTACGTGAAGGACTTGGCCGCTTGCATGCACGCCAGCATCGGTACGGCCGGCGACGATAGTTTCGATTGGGCTTTGCGTAGCCGTTGAAAGCGCATTTTCAATCTCTTCTTGAAGCGTACGGCGATCTGGCTGCTTAGCCCAGCCGAAATAATTAGTGCCGTCATAGGCTAAATCAATCCGTAAACGAAGAAACCCACTCTCTGCATAGAGAGTGGGCTCCGACATAAGAATAGTTTTCTAAGGTGTTAAGGCTTAGTTATCATTCTCAGTTAAAACTTCGATTACAGCCATTGGAGCGTTATCGCCCTTGCGTGGCCCAATCTTTGTAATGCGTGTGTATCCACCATTGCGTGTAGCAAAGCGTGGTCCGATAACAGTGAAAAGCGTATGTACTACGCCCTTATTTGAAATCTGAGCCATAACTTGGCGGCGAGCTGGAAGATCACCCTTCTTTGCAAAAGTAATTAACTTTTCAGCTAATGGACGCAGGCGCTTAGCCTTTGCCTCGGTTGTTGTGATCTTGCCGTGCTCGAACAACTGCTCTGCAAGTGTGCGTAGGAGTAACCGTTCGTGTGATGGGCCTGAACCCAGACGAGGACCTTTACTTGGTTTTGGCATCTGCTTTTCTCCTAGGCCTGCTCTACTTCGACGAACTCATCGTCTAGCGCTGCGTTGTAATTTTGGTGCTGTGTTGGATCAAATCCGACTGGGCTATCTTTCAAATTCATCCCCATGGAGACGAGCTTGGCTTTAACCTCATCGATTGACTTTGAACCAAAGTTACGGATATCTAGCAAGTCAGCCTCTGAACGGTTAACAAGCTCTCCAACTGTGTGAATGCCTTCGCGCTTCAAGCAGTTGTATGAACGAACTGTCAGCTCTAGATCTTCAATAGGAAGGGCCATATCTGCGGCAAGGGCAGCATCCATTACAGATGGCCCCATCTCGATACCTTCGGCGTTCATATTTAGTTCGCGGGCAAGACCGAAGAGCTCAACTAATGTGCGACCAGCTGATGCAACAGCATCGCGTGGCTTCATTGATGGCTTAGTCTCAACATCTACAACAAGGCGATCGAAGTCTGTGCGCTGTTCAACGCGAGTGGCTTCTACCTTATACGTTACCTTTAAAACTGGTGAATAAATTGAGTCAACTGGAATACGTCCAATTTCAGCCCCTGCCTGCTTGTTCTGCACAGCGGTGACATAACCACGGCCACGCTCGACGGTAAGTTCGATCTCAAGAGATCCCTTGCCGTTAAGTGTTGCTAAGTGAAGTGATGGGTTATGTACTTCAACGCCAGCTGGCACAGCGATGTCGGCGCCAGTAACTGGGCCGGCACCTGACTTGCGGATATAGACGACGCTTGGCTCATCATTATCTGATGAGAGCACCAAGTTCTTGATGTTCAAAACGATATCGGTGAGATCTTCTTTGACACCTTCAAGAGTTGTGAACTCATGTAGTGCACCGGCTACGCGAATGCTTGTAACTGCTGCACCTGGAATAGATGAAAGCAATGTACGACGCATGCTGTTGCCAAGTGTGTATCCAAAGCCTGGCTCTAGCGGCTCGATGATGAACCGTGAGCGGGATTCAGAAACTACTTCTTCACTGAGGGTTGGACGTTGTGCAATTAGCACTGCTGCTCCTCTTCATTTCGGGGAAATCCACTATTTGATCTCCACTGTTTTCCTTTTTCAAGGAGTACTGCCTGCATGCCCGCTGAGTTTTACGCCCAGAGGCTTTTTAAAAATTACTTCGAGTAAAGCTCAACGATGAGCTGTTCTTGGACCTGAGTGTCGATGACTGCACGTACAGGGGCGCCGTGAACGATGATGCGCATCTGCGAACCAACGATCTCCATCCATGCCGGTACTGCCTTCTCACCAAGTTCAGCGCTTGCCACGATAAATGGCGTGAGATCCAATGACTTCGGTAGAACATCGATGATGTCCATCGGAGTAACACGGAATGAAGGGATGTTTACCTTCTTACCATTTACAAGGAAGTGACCATGGCGTACCAACTGGCGTGCCATGTCACGGCTCTTTGCAAAGCCAGCGCGGAATACAACATTGTCCAGACGTGTCTCAAGAAGGATAAGAAGGTTTTCACCAGTCTTGCCCTGCTTGCGGTTTGCCTCTTCGTAGTAACCACGGAACTGCTTTTCGAGAACTCCGTAGATACGTGCGCACTTCTGCCTTTCACGCATCTGCAGTAGGTACTCAGACTCTTTCGAACGTCCACGACCGTGCTGGCCAGGTGGATACGGACGAGATTCGATTGGACACTTAGGTCCATCGCACTTGGTGCCCTTAAGGAAGAGCTTTACTTTTTCGCGACGGCAACGCTTGCAGTCTGCTCCGGTATACCGAGCCATTTTCTCTCTTCCTTCCTTAAACTCGACGAGGCTTGCATGGACGGCAACCATTGTGTGGAGCAGGTGTTACATCAGAGATGGCACCGACTTCCAAACCAGCTGCTTGCAGTGAACGGATTGCAGTTTCACGTCCAGAGCCTGGGCCCTTAACGAAAACATCTACCTTCTTGAGGCCGTGCTCCTGCGCGCGACGAGCTGCAGCCTCTGCTGCAAGCTGTGCTGCGAATGGAGTCGACTTACGTGAGCCCTTGAAACCAACCTGGCCAGATGATGACCAAGAGATAACTGCGCCCGATGGATCGGTAATAGAGATGATTGTGTTGTTGAAAGTGCTCTTAATAAAAGCCTTACCAACAGCGATGTTCTTCTTCTCTTTCTTGCGAGTCTTTACTTTGCCCTTAACTACTGGGGCTGTCTTTGTCTTAGGAGTAGCCATTACTTAGTCACCATCTTCTTACCTGCAATTGCCTTACGAGGACCTTTACGTGTGCGCGCATTGGTATGTGTGCGCTGACCACGAACAGGAAGTCCCTTGCGGTGACGAATTCCCTGGTAGCTCTGGATTTCAACTTTGCGACGGATGTCGCCAGAAATTTCACGACGAAGATCACCTTCGATTTTGAAGTTTGCTTCGATGTATTCGCGCAGCTTTGCAAGATCTGTCTCCTGCAAATCCTTAACGCGTGTATCTGGACTAATGCCAGTTTCAGCTAATGTCTTTTGAGAACGGGTAAGACCCATTCCAAAGATATAAGTGAGTGCGACTTCAACACGTTTTTCGCGTGGAAGATCAACACCGACAAGACGTGCCATGTATCTACCTATCTGTATCCGGAGGTCCTCCGCTGCACTGTTCTCTGGCCTACCGGACCAAAGGTCTTCTAGTTTCCTAGAAGTCGTACAACGAGTTTGTTAGTGCTTCTTTATCCTTGACGTTGCTTGTGACGAAGATTCTCACAAATGACCATGACGCGACCCTTGCGGCGAATGACTTTGCACTTATCGCAAATCTTCTTAACGCTTGGGTTAACCTTCATGTCTTTGTGCTCCTTCGTTACTTATAACGATAAATAATTCGACCCTTTGTAAGGTCATAGGGACTCATTTCCACGATCACACGGTCAGCGGTCAAGATGCGGATATAGTTCTTACGCATCTTTCCACTAATGTGAGCCAGGACTTTATGTCCATTTGTTAGTTCCACACGAAACATCGCGTTGGGTAGAGCTTCAGAAACAGTGCCTTCCATCTCAATGGCGCCATCTTTGCTAGCCAATCTGTACCCACATCTCTGTTAATGCCTGAAACAAGCGAGGTTGTAGTTTAGAGGTCGGGGTAGAAATAGGGAAATCGAGCCCCCTAAACTACATGGCTGTAACTTCGGCCACAAGGCCTTGTAGAAAGCGGCTCACCTGCCCAGGATTCGGGCGGCCACAGCCTGGGATATGACGGCCGAGGATCCAAAGGCCCGAATGAGGTTCTTCGGCGAAAACTCTCGGGTTGGCCAGCCCATATCAATGAAGATCGCATCAGGGTAATCGTTGGGACTTTAAATACTCAATCCGCCTCTAGTTTCTCTTTACGGTAAAAAGCGAGCTTCCCAGCAGGATCGCCAGGCCGATAAAAACGGCCCCCGCACCCGATGCTGCAGCGATCAGACCGGCCGCTGCCGGAACCATGAACTGACCTAAACGATTACCCATCAAGCGCGCCGATACCGCCATCGCTCTCTCGTCGGCCTGTGTTTTTTGCGATACCAATGACATCGTTAATGGCTGTCCAATCCCCAATGAAAATCCCGCTACAAAGACGATAGCTGCCAGTGAGATCGGCGTCTTTGCAAATGCCATAGCGCCACATGCAAGGAGTGAGATCAGAGTGCTCCAGAGCAGTAATTGATAGGTAGTAAAACGCTCACTCAAACGCCCTAGAAATAGGCGCGAGAGCATTGTCGTGCCCGCTCGCAGCGCCAAGATAAATCCGACTGCATATGGTGAGAAATTATTCTCACTTCCATAGAGAGGTAAGAAAACGACAAGTACATCGGCCGTTGCTGAAATCGCAAGTGAGATATAAATCGCCGCCAATATTCCAGGCTTTCTCACTACTTTCATCGCCATCGAATATGTTCCATCCTCATGCGCCTTTCCTACAACCGATGGTTTTTCACGGCGCCAACTAATTACTGGCACGAGGGCTGCAATAGATAAAACCGCACCAAGTACGAAGGCGTTGGAGGTTGACTTGGGTAGCACACCATCAGAGCCGGCAACTAAGGCAGCAAGAAGTGGCCCTGCTAAGTGACCAACTGATGCACTAAATGTGTAGTAGCCAAAGTAGCGATCATAGTTTTCGCGTGGGGTACGCAGTGCAACCATCGTCTGCCCACCAATCATGCAGGC
>SHVG01000020.1 GCA_009691145.1 Candidatus Planktophila sp.
ACCCTTACCAATTACTCAAGGAGCTATCCGTGGACAACATCACCGCCTTTAACAACCACCTCCCAGTCAAGGTTCGCTTTGGAGAAGGCGTCGCGCAGACTCTGCCGGCAGTTGTTGCCGAGCTTGGTGCAAGCAAAGTCTTTTTAATGGTCGATAAAGATATTGAAAAATTTAATCCAGCAGCGGCAAAGCTCATTGCTCAAATGAACTCTGCTTCAGGAATTACTCTCACTCTTTTTGAAAAGCCAGCGGGCGAACCAACGATTCAGATGGTTGATGATGCAATCGCCGCCCTTAAATCTGCAGGCTCTGATGTTGTTGTGGCCCTGGGCGGCGGCTCGGTAATCGATACCGCCAAAGCTGCGCGCTTGTGTGCACAGTTAAACTGCACATTCCGTGATTTCCAATCCAAGCCCCCTGTTTACCCAGCACCAACGCTTCCGCTTATCGCACTTCCAACATCGGCTGGAACAGGCTCTGAAGTATCTGGCGGCTCTGTTATCTCTGACCCTGAGGCCGGACGTAAAGCCGGCATTGCAAATGGCAATCTTCGTGCCCAAGTTGCACTCGTTGATCCAATACTCACATATTCAATGCCTCCCTCAATGACAGCTAACACGGGAATCGATGCACTTGCACAGGCCATTGCCGGAATCATTGCTAAATGCTCGACTCCAATCGGAGATGCCATCGGCTACGAAGCAGTGCGCATGATGACTCCAGGGTTAGTTGCGGCATTTAAAGATGGCAATGACAAAACTGCACGTGCGGCAATGGCATCAGGCAGCATGATGGCGGGTCTTACTATGAATATCTCTGACTGCACCGCCGAACACTCATTAGGACAGGCAATCGGTGGCCTTAAGCATGTTCCACACGGCCTAACGATTGGTTTAGTACTTGTTGAAACCCTTACACGCGAGGCAAAAATCGTTCCAGAAAAAATGGAGCGTGTTGCCGATGCCATGGGTGTGCCACAAGATGGCACAAAAGATGGATCTCGTTGCGTGAACGCAGTTCGCAAGATTCTAGCCGAACTTCAATTCCCAGTTCTTTCATCCCTTGGCTTTGTCGAAGCCGATATTGATGAACTTGCAGAGATCGCATTAAAAGACTTCTTTATTACCCAGGCACCTAAGCCTTGGAGCAAGCAAGAAGTCGTCGATGCATTTATGTCAGCACTCAAACTAGAGAGCCGTGTTGCTTAACTAGTGGAAGAAGTTCTTACCAACCCCTCAGTTATGCGCGTAACTGCGCTGCTCAAAGAGTTGGGTTGTTCAGGTGAAGTCACGATTCTCTCTGACTCTGCCCGCACCGCCCTTGATGCAGCTAATGCTTTAAACATCCAAGTCGGCCAAGTCGCATCATCTATCGTCTTTAAACTTCCCAGTGGTAATCCTCTATTAGTTATTACTAGTGGGCGTCACCGTGTTGATACCGAACTAGTAGCTAAAAACTTAGGAGTTGAGAAACTACACCGCGCCGATGCCGACTTTGTTAAAAGCGCTTCAGGCTTTTCCATCGGTGGTGTAGCCCCTATTGGATGGGTTAATCAACCTGAAATCACTTTGATCGATGAAGCCTTGAACGAGCATGATGTGGCGTGGGCCGCTGCCGGTCATCCGCATTCTGTCTACCCAACATCTTTTTCCGAACTCTTGCGCGTTAGCGGGGGAACACCGATGATTGTCGGCGACTAAATGATTGTTGCCTACTTCTGGAGAATTAAGCCGAGCGCCGTTGTATTTGCCTTTGTTGCGATGGCTTTAGATCGATTTGTTTTACGTTCATCTTCGAATGTAGGTTTCTTTAAATCTTTAGGCACTGGCAAAGGTGAAACATTTACTCCTATGGATGCCAATATTTTGCGATGGGGGTTAATTGCCGAAGTCAAAGATATTGACACCTTTGATAGTTCATTTGTTATTAAACAGTGGCGCAAAAATAGTGTCAGTGAATTTCGAGCAATCATCGAACCGATCTCTGCGCACGGTAAATGGTCCAAGCAAGAGCTCTTCGTGGCAAGGGTGAAGAATTGGGATGGGAAGGTAATTGCGATTACTCGGGCCCGAATTGCTTGGCGTCATATCTTTAGATTTTGGCGCGCGGTTCCCCCTGTGACTGCATCATTGAAATCGGCGCCGGGCTTAATTGCAGCCATTGGAATCGGAGAGGCACCTATAGGACTTCAGGGGACATTTTCTATCTGGGAGTCCCCTGAAGCGCTGCGAGATTTTGCCTATCGTGGCGCAGCTCATAACGCCGCTATTGAGGCAACTAAAAAGTACAAGTGGTACTCAGAGGAGCTCTTTTCTCACTTTGCAGTTAGAGAAATGCGTGGCTCAATTAATAACTAAGCCTTCATATAGGGCAGACTTATAGCCATGTCGATCCGCCATTACTCACCGCGCAGAAACCGCCGTCGCGGTATTTCTAGGCGCATCAACATCATGTTGGTCGCAGTTCTTTCAATTGCAATTGCGCTGCAAATCATCTATCCATTAATAGATGGCGAAGCGCTGCGAGTGGTAACAATGGCGGTGATCTATTGGGGCGCAGCTGCGATGCTCCTGCATGCACTTCTTGCTTATGGCGCGCGGTATGCATTTACTTACCTTGGCTTTACATTTGCCTTTGCACTCATCACCGAACACATTGGTGTCATAACTGCATGGCCCTTTGGTGAATACTCGTACTCACCTGACCTTGGCTTTCGTATATTTGCTGTTCCCTTCGTTGTTCCCTTTGCTTGGATCATGATGGCGCATCCAGTACTTGTTGCATCTAGGCGTGTTGCAGGGCATTGGGTCTTTCTTTATGGCGGCATAGCACTTGCAGCTTGGGATCTATTCCTCGATCCATTAATGGTCACATCGGGTCGATGGACATGGGTAGTAAAAGGTGCGCATGTTCCTTTCCAGCCTGAGATTCCATTATCAAATACCTTTGGCTGGTTGTTATCTGGAATGGCCTTGATCGCCATCTTGCATCTGATACTGCCGCGCGATCGTCGTAAGATTAGCGCCTCTTTTTTGGCTGTCGATGCATTTCTAGTTTGGGCTTTATTTTCAGGCATAGTTGGAAATCTTTTTTTCTTTGACCGTCCGAATAACGCGCTATTTGCCGGCGGTATCTTCGCTGCGGTGCTAACTCCCTATTTCTTCACTCGCTGGTTAGGGCGCCCATAAAATCTATGGTCTGGCTACTAGTTCTACCGGCTTTGCTGCTTTTCATATCAATCAGCAACTTTTTTACAATCAGGGAGCCCCGCACAGATAGCAAAATTGAAGACTCTGTCAGCGTTATCGTTGCGATGCGCAATGAGGCCGAAAATGTTGCAGCCCTCGTCCAATCTCTTCTTGCACAGAGCTCTCTTACCGACGTGGAATTTATATTCTTAGACGATAACTCTGAAGATAACACCCTCGAACTGTTGCGATTGGCTGCATCTGGCCAGCCCCATGTTCGGGTTATTCAAGGAGCACCGTTGCCATCGGGCTGGATCGGCAAGACATGGGCGCTGCACCAACTCTTTAAGGCCTCTCGTGGTGAAATCATCGTCTCCATCGATGCCGATGTTCGAATCACACCAGATGCGATTAGCAAATCAATTACTTTAATGAGATCGAAAACTCTGGATTTTATATCTCCTTATCCCCGACAGATCGCTACAACTCTAGGTGAGCGATTGATCCAACCACTCTTGCAGTGGTCGTGGATGACAACACTGCTACTTCGCGTTGCCGAGCGCGCATCATTTTCATCTATGGCCGTTGCCAACGGTCAGTTCTTTCTCGTGCGCAGGGCCGCACTCACGGCATCTGGCGGATATGAATCGGTAAAGG
Organism: Candidatus Planktophila sp.; assembly: GCA_009691145.1. Lineage (GTDB taxonomy): Bacteria > Actinomycetota > Actinomycetes > Nanopelagicales > Nanopelagicaceae > Planktophila. Next base: position 3,846 of record SHVG01000020.1, read on the forward strand.
CGGCCATACTAGATGATGTCTTTTTAGCACGTGCGCTATTGAAATCAGGCTCGCATGGTGTGGTGGTAAATGGCGCCGCTATTGCAGAGTGCAGAATGTATACATCCTGGGCTCAGATTGAATCTGGCTATGGTAAATCACTGCGCTACGCATTTGGATCTCACTTTGGATCGATAATCGCAGTTATTTTTATCTTTCTTACAGGTATTGCTCCGCTAGTTCTTGCTCTCACAGGTTCACTCTGGGGTTGGTTGGGTTTTGCATTGATCACATGTACGCGAATATTGAGTGCCATACGAGCTCGTACTCGAATCATCGATTCACTCTTTCATTGGATTTCAAGTACATTGCTTATCTACCTCATCATCTACTCGTATCTTAAGCGTGGAGAGATCACATGGAAGGGCCGGGCGATATGAAGATCGTTGTTATCGGCGCCGGAATGGGTGGCATGACTGCAGCGGCTCGATTAGCGCGCACTGGACACTCAGTAACCCTCTATGAAGCATCGGATACATTCGGTGGAAAGCTGCGCACTGAATGGATCGGTAAATTTGCATTTGATACGGGGCCATCGCTCTTAACTCTGCCGGCCGTATATAAAGATTTCTTCATTCGAACCGGCAAGCCACTTGGCCTGCTCTGTGAAATTATGGCAGTTGATCCCTCCTTTGATTATCGATTTGCCGATGGTACGAGTGTTACATTTGCAAACCTTTCGCGACATCACACACTTAACGCTATTCGCAAGGCTTTTGGCGAGGATGCTTCTCGCCAGTGGGATCAGATGATGAAGCGTGCTACAAAGATGTGGGATGTTTCGCGCGAACCCTTTGTCGAATCCGAACTTCGCTCCCCTCTCTCGCTCTTAAAACGCACAACCTTGATACGAGATATCTTCACGATAGCGCCATGGAAATCCCTACGGGATTTTGCTAACGAGCAACTGCTCGATCAACGGCTTCGATATATTCTCGATCGCTATGCAACATATAGCGGCTCGGATCCACGTAAAGCTCCGGCAGTACTAGCGACAATCGCCTACGTTGAAGAGGCCTTCGGCGCATGGCATATCAAGGGTGGACTCGGAACCCTTGCAGAGTTGGTCTATCAACGTTGCATCGATGTCGGCGTAAAGTTTGAATTCAATAGCAGTGTCGATGAGATCACAGTTGAAAAGGGCGTTGCCTGCGGGCTCCGATTATCTGATGGCACGATTGTTACGGCCGATGCCGTTGTCGCTAACGCCGATGCCGCCCTTATCTACAACCAATTAATACAATCAGAGAAGCGAAAGCTGCGTAAGGTGCGCAAAAACTTAGCAAGGGCCGATGCATCTATCGCAGGCTTTTCTCTACTCCTGGGCCTTAGAAAAACCGGCAGTAAACAACTCAATCACCACACTATCTTGTTCCCACAAGATTATGACGCCGAGTTCGATGCGATATTTACTTCAAAGATTCCTGCTGCCAAACCCACTATTTATATATGCGCACCGAACGATGATCAGATGGTGAAGGATTCCAGCCTAGAGAGCTGGTCTGTACTGGTGAACACTCCTCACCATGGCGCCGATGGATTTGATTGGAGCGATGAAAACTTTGCTCGCACATATGCAAATAGCATCATCGATCAGATCGAAGCGCGGGGAATCTCAGTGCGCGATCGCTTAGAGTCATTGACTATCAGGACGCCCGCCGATTTAGAGCGCACAGTCCGCGCACCTGGTGGTTCGATTTATGGCACATCTAGCAACGGTGCACGTGCTGCCTTTATGCGCGCTAAAAACCGCTCACCGATTAAAGGCCTGTACTGCGTTGGGGGTTCGGCGCACCCTGGTGGTGGATTACCTCTTGTTGGAATGAGCGGTGAAATAGTTGCTAATGCAGTTGGGAGCGTGCAAAGCGCACGACCAAAGTAAAGCTCACTACCTGCAACACTAAAAATCCATACGCTAAAAGCTCAACACCGGGCACACCAAGTTGATACATAATTAATGTAATAAAGAGAAAACTCGCACGAACTGGACGCTCAGTCGGTGTTACAACTCCAATATCTGCAACATCTAATGAGCTCAACTTTGCCCGTGCATACTCTTGAAAAGCTGCGATGCTCCATAGTGTTATTGCAAGCCATGCTGGAATACCAATCACGTAGAGGGCATATAACCAAAGCGCTTCGCTGATTCGATCGACAACCGAATCAAGAGTTGCACCCCATGCACTGTCACGCCTTTGAAAGATTGCGACACTGCCATCGATTCCATCGCAAAAGAGTGAAAGGACAAGGAAGAAAACCGCCCACCACGATGTAGCAGTGAGTGCGGTCAAGCCAGCGCTCACCAAGCCAAGCAGAGTTAAAACATTGGGTGAGATCCGCAGCAAGGTAGCGATTAAGCCGAAGCGATAGGAAATCTTGAGCCACCATGCCACTGCACCAGTTATTGGCGCATCACTATGCAAACTACTCCACTTTGCATAAAACTCTTCTTTAGTGAGCATTGTTTAGGTTCCTATAAATTGCAGTAGTGGCCGTTGCGCTGTTCATAGTATAGAAGTGCAGGCTCGGTGCGCCAGCGCGCAGCAAATCCTCACACAGCTGGCTTGCGAGTTCGATTCCGAGGGCCTGAACGGCATCGGCATCATCTTCTACCGCGGCAAAGGCCGCAGAAACGGCAGGTGGAATGGGGGTGCCACCGAGTTCGGCCATGCGCTGTAACTGTTTAACGTTAGTAATTGGCAGGATTCCAGGAATGATCGGCATTGTTGAACCACGCGCGGCCATTGCATAGACGAGCTGCTCCCACTTAGATACTTCAAAGAAAAACTGCGTGGTTGCAAAGGATGCACCCAAGTGCTCTTTGCGTAATAGAACATCTATATCTTTTTTAGTATCGCCATCCGATGATGGATGACCATCTGGAAATGCTGCAACGCCGATATCAAATCCGCCAAACTCGTGAATGAGTTGCACGAGTTGATCGGCATGGGTAAAACCATCCGGCACAGGTGTCCATGGTGCACGAGGTCCACCAACTGGATCTCCACGCAGTGCTAAGACGCCTCTGATTCCGGCGGCGCGGTACATATGCAGAATCGAGATTATCTCTGGACGACTTGAACCAACGCAGGTTAAATGTGCAACCGTTGGTATCTTGGTTCGATGTGTAACCTCTTCAGTTACGCCAATCGTTCTATTTCGAGTCGATCCACCTGCGCCGTAGGTCACAGATACAAACTCTGGTGCTATGGCTTCGAGCGCCTTGAGGGCGGCCCACAACCGAACTTCACCCTCACTATCTTTTGGGGGGAAGAACTCTAATGAATACGAAGTGCGGACTACCACTGAGTGAGGGTACCGTTAAGGAGTGAACACAGAGGCCAAGGCAGCGCTGCAAGAGATTCGCGATGCCGTAGAGATTGAGTTATCAAACTTTCTACGTGAGCAGACTGCTTTTCTTCATGAAATCTCTAGCGACTTAGCCCCAGTATCTACTGCACTCTCATCATTTCTACTCGATAGCGGCAAGCGCCTGCGACCTCTCTTTGCATATAGCGGATATCTGAGCACAGGTGCACAGATCTCTGCCCCCGTCATTAAAGCCATTGCCAGCCTTGAATTTCTTCAGGCCTGCGCACTTATTCATGATGATCTTATGGATGGTTCAGATACACGCCGAGGCAAGCCCTCGATACATCGCCACTTCGAATCCATGCATGTCCAAGATGAGCTCGAGGGATTTGCTCCAGCCTACGGTCTTGCCGCTGCAGTTTTACTAGGTGATTTAGCCTTGGTCTGGTCGAATCAAATGCTCAATGCTGCAGGCTTAACATCGGCGCAGCTCCATGAAATCTCACCGATTCACGATGAAATGTGCGTTGAGTTAATGGCTGGACAGTTCTTAGATATTCACGAACAAACTCAGAAAACAACTGACCTGCAACGCTCTATAAAAATCGCTCGATATAAATCAGGCAAGTACACGATTGAACGACCATTGCATATTGGTGTAGCACTTTCAGGTCGCCAATCCCCCGAACTCTTAGCGGTGCTCTCTGCCTATGCCCTGCCACTTGGTGAAGCATTTCAATACCGTGATGATTTGCTGGGCGTCTTTGGCGATCCCACTGTTACTGGCAAGCCAGCGGGAGATGATTTGCGTGAGGGTAAACGCACGGTTTTGATCGCACTCACTGATCTCGAATGTACTGATTCAATGCGGCAAGAGAGTAAAAAGTACTTTGGTGCCCCTGATTTAGATGCACGTGGAATCTCGATTTTGCAGGAGATGATCGCCTCTACTGGCGCCAAAGAAAAACTTGAAGCCATGATTGATCAACTCACTGCACAGGCTCTGCAAGCCGCCGAGAGCGAATTAATTGATGAAAAGGCACATCCATTACTACTTGAGCTCGCCAAAATTGCAACAAAGAGAAGCATATAAATGGTCGCACGTGTAAAAGGTCCAACCGATCACGTCGTGGTTGTTGGTGCAGGTCTTGCAGGTTTAAGTACAGCGCTTCGCTTGGCCGGCACTGGTCGCAAAGTCACCGTCATCGAGCGTGAATCAGTACCCGGTGGGCGCAATGGTTTATTAAATAAAGATGGCTACGCATTTGATACGGGACCATCTGTTTTGACTATGCCATCACTAATCCAAGATGCATTCAACTGCGTTGGCGAAGATATGAAGGACTGGCTCGAGCTCACCCCACTGACACCTTTGTACCGCGCCTTTTATGCCGATGACAGCCAACTAGATGTCCATGCAAATACGCAAGAGATGGAGGCAGAGATTGCAAAGAACATTAGCTCTGCCGAAGCAGATGGCTATCGCCGGTATGTAGATTTCGTAACTAAGTTATATAAGTACGAGATGAATGATTTTATTGATCGAAATATCGATAGTCCGCTCAATCTTTTAACGCCCAACCTTGCCCGCTTAATCGCGCTAGGTGGATTTCGCAGACTCTCACCAAAGGTCAATCAATTTCTCAAAGATCCCCGCCTGCAAAAGGTTTACTCGTTCCAAGCAATGTATGCGGGCGTAAGCCCACAGCAAGCGCTAGCGATCTACGCCGTTATCGCCTACATGGATTCGGTCAATGGTGTCTTCTTTCCAAAGGGTGGAATGCACGCAGTGCCGCGCGCACTTGCAGCAGCTGCCCAGAAGCATGGCGTTGAGTTTAAATACAACACGACAGTAACTAAGGTCGAAGTCGCAAATGGACGCGCAAAAGCAGTATTGACGCAGGATGGTCAGCGTATTGAGTGCGATGTCGTGGTCTTAAATCCCGACCTTCCAGTTGCCTGGCGTGATCTACTCGGAAAGACACCGATATCGGTTAAACGCTTAAAGTACTCGCCCTCATGTGTGACTTTACTTATTGGCTCATCGAAAAAATATGCGCACACTGCCCACCACAATATTCACTTTGGCCAATCCTGGGATGGCGTCTTCGACGAGTTAATTAAGAAGAAGACACTTATGAGTGATCCCAGCATCTTGGTAACAGTTCCGACGCATGATGATCCTGATTTAGCACCTGCCGGTAAGAACTCTTACTACATTCTCTTTCCGACTCCTAACCTCACTGCCAATATCGACTGGGTTAAACAGGCAGAGCCCTATCGCGATGAGATGATTAAGGCCCTTGAGGCAAGGGGCTACGACGGTTTTGGTGATTCAATTGAGACGCAGGTTTTAACAACTCCCCTGGATTGGAAAAACCAAGGTATGGAGCAGGGTGCACCATTTGCAAGTGCTCATACTTTTTTCCAAACCGGTCCCTTTAGGCCACGCAACATGGCCGCCGGAATTGAGAACGTTGTCTTTGCAGGATCTGGAACCCAACCTGGTGTTGGTGTGCCAATGGTGTTGATCTCAGGTCGACTTGCAGCAGAGCGAATCGTTGGACCAGTTAAGTAAATGGATGAGCTCAAAGCATCGTACACTGAGTGCAAGAGATTAAATGCACTGCACGGTAAGACCTATTACTTAGCAACTTTGTTGCTGCCAAAATCTAAACGCCCTTACGTTCATGCGCTCTACGGCTTTGCCCGCTATGCCGATGAAATAGTCGATGACCTCACCTCAACGCTAACAGTTGATGAAAAGAGCGAGGCTTTAGGTACATGGGGCAACAAAATTCTTACCGGCTTAAAACTTGGAACAAGTGATGATGCAGTGGGCCGCGCACTCATCGATACCGTTAGTCGCTTTCATATTCCCCACGCTCACTTTGAGGCCTTTCTGCATTCGATGACTATGGATTTAACGGTTCAGGAGTATCAGACGTATGAGGATTTAATGGAGTATGTCTATGGCTCCGCTGTCGTGATCGGCCTTGAGATGGTGCCGGTACTAGGCGCTCTGGATACGGGTGCCTATGAATCTGCGAAGAAGCTAAGTATCGCTTTTCAGTTAGCTAACTTCATCCGTGATGTTGGTGAAGATTTAGATCGTGGCCGCATCTACTTACCAATAACTGAGTTAGCCCAGTTTGGCGTCACCCGCCAGATGTTAGAAGCGCGCGTATTAACCCCACAGATTATCCAAGCCTTAAAGTTTCAGATCGCACGAGTGCGCCAACTCCAGGCAGAGGCGACGCCTGGAATTAAGATGTTAGAGGCAACTAGTCGCCCATGTATTGAGGCGGCCAGCACGCTGTACTGTGGAATCGTCGATGAAGTCGAAAAGATTGGTTACGACATATTTAATAGACGTGCCAAGACATCCACTGCTCGACGTTTACGTGTTGCTAGCGCCGCTTTTCTAAAGCGCCTAACCGTATCCAATTAGATAGCACGCCAAGCATTAAGGCAAAGCCGAAGAGTAGATCTTCGATTGGCGCAGATGCGATACGAACTCCGATAATAGAGGCAGGGTCATACATAACAATGTTTCGAGAGGTAAGCCACCAATTGGTTAATAACTGAAAAGCGATGATGATTGCATAAGATGTCCAGAAAACTCTGCGCTTTAAAAGCTGCGTCTCGGCAATGAGCAGATCAAAAATAACTGCACATGTGAGTGCAAAGATAGCTAACTGGGTATATGTCATGGCTATACAGGCCAATCTTTTTTAACCGAGCGCACGGCCTCTATCGTCATAATCGCAGCGATTGGAACGATAAAGAAAAAGAGGTACTCCTCTAGAGGAATGCAGAAGGGCCCATAGATACCGAGAATCTGTCCCGTATCAAATCGCCAATGTCCACTACGAATTGCATAGGCATCCCATGCGATAAAGAGGGATGCAATCGGTGCAATTGCCAAAATGGCGCGCTTGATTCTTCGGAGCACACCGACCTTTAAAACGATCTCTAACCAGAATGAACCCACAACTGTGAAGACAATCATGGCCAAATAACCAAATTTAAGCACGGGTTAACGGTACTGTACCTACCACGGGAGCCGCTAAAGGCTGAGAGGGTCTGAGATTCAGACCGACCGTTTGACCGATCTGGTAATGCGGATATGGAAAGGAATGAAATCAATGTCAACAACTCTCTTTACTGCTTGGGGCTATGACGTATCGATATTGGAATCATTCGCAGCGATAGTTTCATTTATCGGCGTATGGCTCGGAACAACAGGTAAGCGCATAACGTGGCCATGGTGGGCGGCCAGTAGCGGGCTCTATATGGTCTTCTTCTACCAGGCCGATCTCTTTGCAAGTGCGGCGCTACAGATTGTTTTTATAGTTGCCGCTGTCTGGGGCTGGCGAGATTGGGCACCGACTGGTGCAAAGCCCGGTGCACTATCAAATCGCAATCGCGTGATCTGGGCGATGACTACATTGGTCTCGGTCTCTTTGCTTACGCCAGTACTTTCGCATTTTGGAGCCGCGGCAACATGGTCTGATGCATTTTTACTCGTTGCAAGTTTGATCGCACAGATACTTATGGTCTACGAAAAGATAGAGTCCTGGGTTCTATGGCTCATCGTCGATGCAGCGGGCACGATTCAATATGCAGTGCTTGGATATTGGTTTACAGCGCTTCTGTACTTCGCATTTACAGTAGTTGCAGTAGTCGGATGGAAGCGTTGGAATGACACTTATAGCCATTGACGGTCCAGCCGGTGCGGGCAAAACAACGTTGGCTGCAAAGTTTTTCCAAGCTCTCTCGGCTGATAAATCAGTTGTCGTTATTCATATGGATGATTTGTATGACGGCTGGGATAATGCACTCAGCGATGCTCTGACATCGACCTTGGCCGAGATTGTCCAGGCATATAAAACTGCGAGCGTGTTCACTATTTCGATATTTAACTGGGCGACGATGGCCTTTGACTCAACTCGCAGCTTTCAACCAAGTGATATTATGATAATTGAAGGCGTGGGTGCGGGGCAAAAAGTAGTACGTGATGCCGGCGCCACCCTCTATTGGCTCGATATCGAGCCCGAACTGGGATTGACCCGAACCCTACAACGCGATGGTTTCGAAATCGAAAGCCAGATGCGTCGATGGCAGATCGCTCAAGATGCACACTTTGTAGCTGATGCAACTCGCATGCATGCCGATCACATTATTACTTCACAGGCCTAATGGGCGCGCCCCGAGCCCTTCTTTAAGCTCGAATCCATAAAATTCACCACATGTCAGATCTATCGGGAGAGCTCATTGATAGCCGCTATCAATTAATCCGACAGGTCGCCAATGGTGGAATGGCCTCGATTTATGAAGCGATGGATACACGTTTAGATCGTAAAGTCGCAGTAAAGATTATGCATCCGCACTTGGCTCAAGACGATGCATTCGTTAGTCGCTTCATCCGCGAGGCAAAGGCTGCGGCCGCCCTTTCACATCCCAATATCGTCGCCGTACAAGATCAAGGTTGGAACCAAAGTGGTGTACCGGCCGTGTTCTTGGTCATGGAGTTAATCGAGGGAAGCACGCTGCGCGAATATCTCAATGAGCGCGGCAGATTTGAAATTAAAGATGCAATAAACTACTTGACGCCGATTCTTAGCGCTCTTGCTGCAGCTCATGCAATTGGAATCGTGCACCGCGATGTTAAACCTGAAAATATCTTAATATCGAAAGAGGGACGTATTAAGATCGCCGACTTTGGTTTAGCGCGTGGGGAAATTATTGGCTCTACGATGACAGCTGAATCAAGTGTCATCTTGGGCTCGGTCTCCTACCTATCCCCCGAACAGGTCCAACGCGGTGTTGCCGATGCTCGCAGTGATGTTTATGCCGTTGGAATCGTGGCCTTTGAAATGTTAACGGGTGAAAAACCCTTTATCGGTGATACCCCCATTCAAATCGCATACATGCATGTCAATCAAGATATTCCACCGCTGCGCTCTAAACGCAAAGAGATTCCACAGGCACTTGATGATTTGATTAGCCGTGCAACTAACAGGAATCCAGATATGCGTCCTAGAAATGCCGGTGAGTTTCTTAGCGCCCTTGAGACTATTCAGGGCGATCTAGATCCTAAGAAGAACCAGATGAAGTTAGAGCTGGATCTACCCGTTGAACCGATCCGAGAGAGGCCACGCACAAAGGCAAAACAAGAGGTGATTACCGAACCAACTATTGAGGTTAAAGAGAGCACGAAAGAGATTCTCCGAAGCCAAGAGAGGAAGCATCGAGCAAGCAAACGTGTTCGACGCAACCGTAAAGTGGCCCTCGTACTTGCAATCGTGCTGGGGATCGGTGCTTGGTACACACTCGTAGGTCCAGGCTCTCGGATAGTTGTTCCATCTACAGTTGGTGGTTCATACGATGAAGCGATCTCGCTGCTGACACCACTTGGACTCACCAACATCACCATTGAAAAACGCTTTGATGAAGAGATACCAGCCGGAACTATTATCGAATCAAATCCACCGGGCGGCGCTCGTGTAGATACTGGCGGCACAGTCACACTAGTTATTTCGAAAGGCGCCGAGCGCTACACAGTCGCATCGTTGATTGGATTAACTCCGCAAGCAGCCGCCGCCGCAATTGCAAAGAGCCCGCTCACAGTTGGAACAACGACCGAGATCTACAGCAACAAAATCCCTAAGGGATTTGTTGTCTCCTCCGATCCCGAGGCCGGTTCTAAAGTAAAGCGAGATTCAACTGTAAATATTGTTGTTAGTAAAGGCGTTGAAACGATAGCCCTTACATCCTATGTTGGTAAAAGTGGCGAGCAAGCTCTCAATGAGTTAACCGATGCTGGTTTTAATGTAGAGAGCACATATGCATTCGATGAGAACGCCTTAAGTGGCATAGTTATTTCTCAATCCCCTGCTGGGGATGGCCAAGTGCCAAAGAGTTCGACGGTGAGACTCGTGGTCTCAAAGGGATCGCAGTTGGTATACATCCCTAATGTATTCTCACTTGAAGAGTTAAAGGCCGTTAGGGCGCTCAAAGATTTAGAGCTCAAAGTTATCGTCAAGAAATTAGGCGTTAAAAAGATCAAGAATGTCACGAATATTTCGCCTAAAGTGGGCAGCAAAGTTAAACGTGGCAGTACGGTCACAATTACCGTAGGGTAGGCCGATGCCTAAGCAACGCTCCCGTATCGGTGCACATACTCCCACTACTGGAGGAATGGCTAAACGCTCAATTGAGTATGCAAAAACCACTGGCGCCGAAGTTATCCAGGTATTTGCATCAAGTCCGCGCATGTGGGCGATGCCAGCGGCAAAACCAGATTTAGATAATGCCTTCAAGGTAAAGGCGGCAGAGCTCGATATCGAGACATATGTACATGCGCCATTTCTCATCAACTTAGGCTCTCCCACTGAGGCCACATACTTAAACTCACTGGCATCAACTGCCTACTCACTCCAACGGGGGGCCGATATCGGAGCCCTCGGCGTTGTTATCCATACTGGTTCGGCCGTTGAAACAACGCATGTAGAGCGAGCTTGGAAGCAGATTCACGAAGGCATGATGCCGATACTCGATGGATTGAGTGAAGATGCACCTTTCCTTCTCCTGGAACCAACTGCAGGACAAGGGCAATCACTTGTGAAAAAGTTAGATGATCTAGAGAATTATCTGAAGGCACTTGAATACCATCCAAAGGTTGGAATCTGTTTAGATACCTGCCACGTCTTTGCTGCAGGCCATGACATTGCAGTCAAGGGCGGAATGTCTAAGACTTTAGATTTACTAGTTGAGATCGCGGGAGTAGAGCGATTTAAATTGGTCCACGCCAATGATTCAATGGATGTGTGCGGTGCGTTGAAAGATCGCCACCAAAATATCGGTGATGGCTATATCGGTGTCGAACCATTTGCCGAACTCCTCGCTCACCCAGCAACTGCCGGTGTGCCATTGGTATTAGAGACACCTGGCATGGAGGAAAAACACACGGGTGAAGTTGCTTTATTGAAAGCCCTGCGTGACAAGAAATGACCACTGCTAAACATCAGTGGAAGCTGCAGATGGCGCCATGGGCTCTATTAACCGTATCAATGACTTGGGGACTCTCATTTGTAATTATGAAAGATGCTATCCAGCGCCAGAGCGTAAATAACTTTCTCTTCACACGTTTTGGAATGGCCGTTATCGTGATGCTCTTAATTCGCCCCAAAGTAATCAAGTTAATGGATCGCGATTTACTTCTGCGTGCAGGTGCCGCAGGAGTATTTTTAGGTAGCGGATATATCTTTCAGACTTTGGGCTTAGCGCGCACGGGCGCCGCTATCACAGGCTTTGTCACAGGTCTCTATATTCTTTTAACTCCTTTTTTTGCCTCTCTCATCTTGCGTCAGCGCGTTAATCGTTTCACCTGGAGCTGCATCGCAACAGGCACTATCGGCCTTGGGCTTTTATCGATTCATGGCTGGTCTGTTGGCTTAGGAGAACTCTTAACATTTATCAGTGCCATCCTCTTCGCCCTCCACATCATCGCTTTAAGCAAGTGGAGTCCGGGCCGTGACACATATGCCATGACCGTCGTTCAACTTGCGATGTGTACAGTTTTGGCGGGTCTGGCATCGATTCCTGGTGGCTATGCGCCACCTCCCGATGCAGGTGTGTGGGGTGTGGTTATCTTTTCTGCACTCTTTGCAACTGCCATCGCTTTTATTATTCAGACCTGGTCACAAGCGCACATGAGCCCCATCAAAGTTGCAGTTATTTTGACGATGGAGGTCGTATTCGCCGCTCTCTTTGCAATCATATTTGGTGGTGAAACTCTGAATCTGCAGAGCTCCATCGGTGGAGTAATGGTCGTATCAGCTATGTATTTGATAGCCATGAAAGAAGAGAAGTAGGCTTACTGACATGGCAATAGATCTTCGTTCAGATACTGTCACGCAACCATCTCCTGGCATGCGTGATGCAATCGCACATGCCCAAGTCGGAGATGACGTCTATGGCGATGATCCAACGGTTAACTCGCTGGAAGAGCGCCTAGCGGGGATGTTCGGAAAGGAAGCCGGATTATTTACACCAACTGGCTCTCTGGCCAATCAGTTAGCGATTCGGATGTTAGTTGCCCCCGGAGAAGAGCTCATCGCCGAGACAAACTCACATATCGTACGTGCCGAGCTCGGTGCTGCTGCAGTCTTTAGTGGGATAACAACACGTACGTGGCCAGCGATGCATGGATTGCTCAAGGCATCTGATGCCTTAGAGATTGCCCGTCCTGATTCAGGTCCTTATTTAGTTTCAACCACGGCTATAGCCGTTGAGAACACACATAACTTTGGTGGTGGTACCGTGCAACCAATCAGTGAGATTGCAGCACTTCGTAAAGGCGCCGATGCAATGGGTATTGCTCTTCACTTAGATGGCGCCCGTATCTGGAACGCACATATTGCAAGCGGTGTTTCATTTAGTGAATATGGTAAATATTTCGACACCATAAGTATCTGCTTATCAAAGGGTTTAGGCGCACCAGTTGGCTCAGTAATGCTCTCGACAAAAGAGCGTGTGGGCAATGGACGTGTCTGGCGCAAGCGGTATGGCGCAGGGATGCGACAGGTTGGTATTTTGGCAGCTGCCGGACACTACGCCCTTGATAATAATATTGAACGTTTAGCCGATGATCATCGCCGTGCTAAAGAGTTAGCCGTTGCAATTGCAGGTGTTGATTCATCGCTTATAGATCCAACAAGCGTTGAAACAAATATCGTAGGTTTAGATCTAACCTCGATGCCATTTACCGCAACAGAGCTTTCAAAGCGCTGTCGCGATGCTGGATTATGGATCAGCGCCCTCGGACCAAAGTATGCGCGCTTAGTAACGCATATGGATTTCGATGATGCCCAGCTCACGCAAGCGATTGAGATTTTAAAGAAGGCCCTCGTGGCGTAACAGCCACTCTTTCTTATCCACACCGTAGGCATAGTTACCGAGGGCTCCCCCGGTTTTAACAACGCGGTGACACGGCACAACTAACATAATTGCATTATTGGCACAGGCGCTGCCCGCCGCACGCACTGCAGCAGGTGAGCCTGCCTTATCTGCTAAGTCGGCATAGGAGATTACTTTTCCTGGCATTATCTTGCGCATCGCTTTCCACGCCGCCTGAAAAAAGGCTCCACCGTCTTGCCGGGTCTTAATCGCATTAATCGCACTTAGATCTCCATCGAAATAATCATTAATTAGATCTGAGATGACTGGAATCGATTTAACTACTCTGACATCTTTGCCGACTTGAAAGGCTGAAACCGTCGAAAGATTTGCACCGATAAGAATCTGATCATCTGCCAATAAATTGAGCGTGCCTATCGGGCTCTTGAACGATGTAACGAGTAAAGACACCTGCCTAAATTAGCGCTCGCGCAACATTTCAGCAACCAAAAATGCTAGCTCGAGGGCCTGTGCATGGTTAAGACGGGGATCACAGGCACTCTCATATCGAGTTGCTAAATCTTCGTGGGAAATCTTCTCGCCGCCTCCGACACACTCTGTAACATCATCGCCAGTGAGCTCGATATGCACTCCACCTGGATGTGTGCCTAGAGCCTTGTGGACTTCGAAGAAGCCTTTAACCTCATCCATAACATCGTCAAAACTACGTGTTTTGTATCCACTTGGCGCTTCGTATGTATTGCCATGCATTGGGTCGCAGACCCAAAGAACTTTAGCCCCTGATTTGGTCACACCATCAACGAGTACGGGTAGGACTTCGCGGATTTTTCCTGCACCCATACGTGTAATAAAAGTAATTCGGCCAGGTTCGCGATCTGGATCCAACTTATCGATTAAGGCCAGCGCATCATCGACAGTGGAGTTTGGCCCAAGCTTTATGCCGATTGGATTGCGAACTTTGGATGCGAAATCGACATGTGCGCCATCTAACTGACGTGTGCGCTCACCGATCCATAGGAAGTGGGCCGATACATCGTAGGGATTTCCAGTACGAGAATCGATACGAGTAAGCGCCTTTTCATACTCGAGGATTAGGGCTTCGTGGCTTGAGAAGAAATCTACGGATTTGAACGACTCTGGATCAACACCAGCTGTTTTCATGAAAGCTAGCGCGCGACCGATCTCATTGGCCATCTGCTCGTAACGCACCCCAACCGATGAATCACGGATAAAGCCTTTGTTCCACTCATGAACTTGGCGAAGATCGGCGAACCCACCCTGCGTAAATGCGCGCACTAAGTTAAGGGTTGCAGCCGATGTGTTGTAGACACGTACTAAACGATGCGGGTCGGGTGTGCGCGATGCCTCATTGAACTCAAGATCATTAACTGCATCGCCACGGTATGCCGGCAGAGTTACATCTCCGCGAGTTTCCATGTCATTAGAGCGTGGCTTTGCAAACTGCCCTGCCATACGGCCGACTTTTACAACGGGAAGACTGGAGTGGTACTGCAAAACGGCGGCCATCTGCAAGATAGTTTTAATGCGGTTGCGAATCGAATCGGCAGTTGCAGCTGCAAAAGTCTCAGCGCAATCTCCGCCCTGTAACCAAAACGCCTTTCCATCGGCGGCTAATGCAATACGCGCCTTGAGATCATCACACTCACCGGCAAATACCAGCGGAGGAAAAGATTTCAACTCTGCAACGGCCGCCTTAATAGGTGCGCCCTCTGGGCCGCCCGGCCAGTTAGGTTGTTGGGCGGCAACTAAGCCAGGAGTAAAGAGTGAATCAAGTGATGTGCTCATGAGGATAAGAGTAGAGAGTCGGCTGGTAAGCGCGAGATGCGATTAGCCGAAGAAGATCTCGGCCTCCTTATAGCGCTCTAGCGGAACTAACTTAAGCTTTTCAGTCGCCGATGCCAGCGGTACACGGACAATATCTGTGCCGTGAAGTGCCACCATCTTTCCCCAATCGCCTTCGTGGGCCGCTGTTATTGCGTGCAGGCCAAAGCGTGTGGCAAGGACTCGATCAAAGGCCGTTGGCGATCCACCGCGTTGAATATGTCCCAGGACAGATGTACGCGCCTCTTTGCCAGTCTTAGCTTCGATCTGCTCGGCAAGCCAATCACCGATTCCGGCAAGCTTGACGTGACCAAATGAATCTAAGCTCTGATCCTTTACTGCCATATCGCCATCTTGTGGGATCGCACCTTCGGCGATAACGATAATCGGTGCGTAGTGAGATTTAAAACGAGATTCAACCCATTCGCAGATCTTCTCTACAGAGAACTTCTGCTCTGGAATCAAGATACATGCCGCGCCTCCAGCAAGACCTGCATGCAGTGCGATCCAACCGGCATGGCGGCCCATGACCTCAACGATTAATGCGCGGTGATGTGACTCGGCAGTTGTATGCAAACGATCAATTGCTTCAACGGCGATATTAACCGCGGTGTCAAAGCCAAATGTGTAATCAGTATTATCTAAATCATTATCGATTGTCTTTGGAACGCCGACTACTTTGACGCCAAGTGAATCTAGCTTCGTCGCAACACCAAGTGTGTCTTCGCCACCGATTGCAATCAACGCATCGATTCCAGCTTTAGCTAAATTCTCTTTAATCTTTTCTACGCCGCCCTCGATCTTAAAAGGGTTGGTGCGAGATGATCCAAGGATTGTTCCGCCGCGCGGCAAGATTCCTCGAGTTGTTTCAAT
>SHVG01000021.1 GCA_009691145.1 Candidatus Planktophila sp.
CAGGCAGAGCGCTGGCCAATAAAAAAACCTCATAAAAAAACCCGCCACATAGAGTGGCGGGTTTTTTTAATTGATAATTACTTCTTAGCTGCCTTCTTGCGGCGGCGCTTCTTTGGAGCTGCTGCTGCAGCTGCCTTCTTACGGCGGCGCTTTGGAGCTGCCTTCTTAGCTGCCTTCTTACGGCGGCGCTTTGGAGCTGCCTTCTTAGCTGCCTTCTTACGGCGGCGCTTTGGAGCTGCCTTCTTAGCTGCCTTCTTACGGCGGCGCTTTGGAGCTGCCTTCTTAGCTGCTGCCTTCTTACGACGGCGCTTCTTTGGAGCAGCTGCTGGAGCTGCTGCCTTCTTGCGACGACGCTTCTTTGGTGCTGCTTTCTTTGCTGCGGCCACGTACTTCTCCTATCGGAATGGTTCGGATCCGTCACCCAAACCTTTTCGTGGATAAGCGTGACACTAATTAGGAGAAAATGCCACATTGTGGAGGAAATAATTTAGCGCGTGTCGCAAATTCCTTTTTTATTTTTTTATGCATTAACGAAAGAATCGATGAAAAAATTACTCCGCTTTTTCTCGCAGTTCATTTTCACGGAGTTTTGCAAGGGCAAATTCATTGGTTTTGGCGTCATATCGGCGGAATTTAGGCATAAAACTGGCCAGTAGGGCCACTGCAATGATGCAGATTATGCCGCCATAAGTTACCGAGATCGAGAGGCTAGTAACGGCGGCCATCGAAGCTGCTCGCATCTGTCCTGCCAATGGTCCGATTGAGTATGAGAGAAGTTCGATTCCTGCCAGGCGACCACGAAAATTATCGGGGATTGTCTGGTTCCACATCGTTGATCGAAAGAGCGCGCTGACCATGTCAGATGCACCGGCCAGGGTCAGAAAGATCAATACCAGAATCAGCGAGTTCCAGATACCGGCCAGAGCGATCGCAGTGCCCCACCCCATCGCCGCCCACATGATCGCTCGACCATGTCGTGAATAGTTTTTCGTCCACCCCGATGTCAATGTAATGAGGACCGCACCAACTGTGCCGGCGGCATACATCAGACCCAATGCCCAGGGCGTGCCAAGTTGGTCTGCCCAAAATGGAATCAAGGCAGTTGGCATTGCAAAAAACATTGCAGCTAGATCTACTAGGTAGGTGCCTAATAAATCCTGGCGACTAAAGGCATATCGGATACCCTCTAATAAACCTACCAGAGATGGCTTTTGCGCCTCTTTCGATGCGGGTATCGAGCGAACACGCGATAAAAATATAAGCGAGAGTACAAATGTAAAAACATCGGCGGCATAGCCAATGGGAATCGAAAAAGTGGCGATAATAATTCCGCCGATGGTCGGACCAACGATTACACCTAGCTGCCAACGCAGACTCATCAGCGCACTGGCCGCGGGCAAATCTTTATGCTCCACTAATCGAGGCAGAGCTGCATCGGCGCTAGGGCGTTGCAGTCCATTGACTGCGGCAAATAATCCAGAGACCACGTAGATCAAGAGGAGATGGGGCTCGGGCAGCAGGGCGTTGATTAAGAGTATCGAGGTCAAGATCAAAGAGGCGGCCTCGGTCGCCCAGAGCATCTTTTTGCGATCCACGGCATCGGCTAAGACCCCTCCATAGAGACCGAAGATAATCAGTGGCAGAATTTCAACGAGGCCGCTCAAAGCCACGGCCACATAGGAGTGTGTCATCTCTTTAATCTGAAAGGGCACGGCTACATAGGTAATCATCGAGCCCATGTATGTAATGAGCCCAGAGGCCCATAAATTGCGGAAATCCCGAGAGTTTTTAAGGGGCGATATATCTATCGCAATGCCTGCCACAACGGCAAGGTTAGTTGAAACTCTGGCCGGGGCCGGGAAATTTGCCGGATTTAACATCGGCTGCAAACTCAGCTGCCGCGGCCAGCATCTCGGCTCGCAGATTGCGATAGGCCTTTGCAAGCTTCGGCGGATTTTTGGTAATACCCATTAAATCCGTCCAGACTAAGACTTGGGCATCGCAGTTAATGCCGGCGCCGATTCCGATAGTGGGGATAGAGAGTGCGGAGGTAATTTTGGCCGCTAAATCCGCCGACATGAGCTCAAGGACGATTGCAAATGCGCCGGCTTTTTCAATGGCCAAGGCCGCCTCTAAAATTACATCGCCATCTGTGCGGCCTTGGACCTTATATCCGCCAAGTTGGTGAAGTGCTTGCGGAGTAAGGCCCACATGGCCCATTACGGGAATGCCAGATCCGACAAGTTTTTCAATAGTTTTAATATGGGCACCCTCTAGCTTTACACCCATAGCCCCGGCCTCTTTGAAAAAGCGGGTACTGGTGGCAAGTGCCTGTTCGGGCGATGTCTCATAGGATCCAAATGGCAGATCGGCGATAACCATGGCGCTACTTGATGCGCGAACAACTGCGCGGGTTAGTGGAATCAACTCATCGACTGTGACGGGGATAGTGTTTTCAAGGCCAAGAAAATTATTGCCAGCGCTATCGCCCACGAGTAGAACAGGTACTCCTGCCTCATCAAAGATCTCGGCACTCATCTGCTCATAGGAGGTGAGCATCACCCATTTTTCACCACGCTTTTTAGCTGCCGCTAAATCCAAGATAGTGGTGCGTCGATGCAGCCCGCCGCCGTATAAGGCCTCCATGTGATGTCCTCTCCTCGGTGCCTACGAAGGTAGGTCCCCGGGTACAGGGATAAGAGTACCCCTGTTACTCTTGAAAAATGAAGCTGCGGGTAGCGCTAGCCCAGATCAACCCAACTGTGGGCGATCTTGCGGGCAATAGTGCGCTGATTGCACGATCACTGGCATCGGCGCAGAGATCGGGCGCACATCTCGTGGTCTTTCCCGAGATGATTGTGACGGGCTACCCAGTTGAAGATTTAGCGCTGCGCCCATCTTTTCAATCGGCCAGCAAGGCCATGATCGCCGAGATCGCTACGACCATAAGCGCCGACATCGTTGCAGTAGTTGGTTATCTAGATACCTCCTCCGATGGCGGGCCACAAAACGCCGTTGCCATTATTCATCAGCGCCAGGTCAAGGCCCGCTACGTCAAACGTCACCTGCCGAACTATGGCGTCTTCGATGAGTTTAGAAACTTTACCGCCGGCACCCAAACTCTTCTGCTTCGAATCCACGGCGTCGATGTTGCCATTGCGATCTGTGAAGATATCTGGCACTCGCTGGCCGACATCGCTGCGCGCAGCCCTGGCTTAGTAGTTGTTCCTAACGGCTCACCGTATGAGCGAAATAAAGATGATGTGCGTTTGGCACTTGTTCAAAAGCGCGCTCGCCAAGTAGGAGCGCCGCTGGCCTATGTCAATATGACGGGCGGTCAAGATGATTTAGTTTTCGATGGCGACACAATTGTTGTCGATAAAAATGGGGCGTTAATCGCACGGGCACCACAGTTCGACGATGTGGTGATGTGCGTGGATATTGAATGCGCCACTAGTACCTCGACCCCAGATCTGATTATTTCCAGCGATGCAACTGCGCTCTCAAATACCATCGCCCCCACAATCGCAGATCGCTTAAGCGATGAGGCCGAAATCTGGCAGGGGCTGGTCGTGGGCCTGCGAGATTACATCGCAAAGAATAATTTTAAATCCGTTCTCCTTGGATTATCGGGCGGTATCGATTCAGCCTTAGTTGCCGCCATTGCCATCGATGCCCTTGGGGCTAAGAATGTCTATGGTGTTGCCATGCCGAGTAAATACTCATCGGGGCATTCGCTAGAAGATGCCCAGGCCTTAGCCGATGCGACGGGCATTAACTTTCGCACCGTTGCAATCGCCCCGATGGTCGATGCCTTTGTGGGTAGCCTGCATGTAACTGGCTTAGCCGAGGAAAATCTTCAGGCCCGCGTGCGTGGCACCACCCTGATGGGAATCTCTAACGCCGAGGGCCATATTGTTTTAGCAACGGGCAATAAGAGTGAGCTCGCCGTTGGATACTCAACGCTCTATGGAGATGCCGTGGGTGGCTTTGCTCCGATTAAAGATATTTACAAGAGCGATGTCTGGGCACTTGCCAGATGGCGCAATGCCCAGGCGAAGTCGGCGGGATTACATGCACCGATTCCAGAGCGCTCGATTACTAAAGAGCCAAGTGCTGAACTTCGGCCCGACCAAAAAGATAGCGACTCACTGCCCGACTACGCACTGCTCGATCAAGTTCTGCGCTTGTATGTCGATGAAGATCATGGCTATGAGCGTTTGATTAAAGATGGCTTTGATCCAGCCCTTATTACCCGGGTGATTGGCCTGGTCGATAAGGCCGAATACAAGCGCCGCCAGTATCCACCTGGTACCAAGGTTTCATCGCGCGCCTTTGGAAAAGATCGCCGATTGCCGATGACATCGCGGTGGAGTCAGTCTTAAATCTGCAAATTACTTGCAACTCGCATAAATCTGCATTCTTGGTAAACTTGACTCTATGCAATCGATTATTACCTGGTTCTTTACTCGCAACCGCATAGTTGATTTCTGCTTGTCTACTTCTTGCAGCTGCTGATTTCACGCAGCCCCCATCCGTTTCACATTTTCAATTGACCATGTCACTTTATCTCTAGGGAGAATTATGAGAATTTATAACAACATCACAGAAGCTTTTGGAAATACCCCGTTGGTTCGCATTAATAAGATTAACGAGGACGCACAGGCCAATATCTATGCAAAGTTGGAGTTCTATAACCCAACATCATCGGTCAAAGATCGCTTAGCAATTGCAATGATCGATGCCGCAGAAAAGAGCGGTGCGCTAAAGCCAGGCGGAACGATCGTTGAGGCCACATCAGGTAATACTGGTATCGCCGTTGCGATGGTGGCAGCGGCCCGGGGCTATAAGTCGATTTTTACGATGCCAGAGTCGGTTTCATTGGAGCGTCGCAAACTCATACTCGCCTTCGGAGCCGAACTTGTTTTAACGCCAGCGGCAGAAGGCATGAAGGGGGCAGTTGCTGCAGCTGAAACGCTTGGTGCGTCCGGCGCAGTTTTGGTTCGCCAATTTGAAAATGATGCTGGCCCGGCAATTCACTATGCAACAACTGGAGCAGAAATTTGGCGTGACTTAGATGGAAAAGTCGATGCTTTCGTCAGCGGAATTGGTACAGGCGGAACGATTACAGGTACTGGCAGATTCCTGAAAGAGAAGAATCCTGCAATCAAAATCTTTGGTGTCGAGCCAGCGGCTTCACCAATTTTAAATGGAGGCGCACCCGGGCCTCACCCCCTTCAGGGCATAGGGCCGAACTTCATTCCAAATATTTTGGATCGCACCGTCTATGACGAGATTTTGGACGTAACTGCAGAAGATGCATTTAAATATGCACGCCGGGCTGCCGCTGAAGAGGGAATCTTGGCTGGAATCTCTTCAGGAGCAACGCTGTGGGCTGCAATTGAAGTTGCCAAACGTCCAGAGTTTGCCGGTAAAAATATCGTTGTCATTCTTGCCTCAGCTGGTGAACGCTATCTATCAACTATTTTGTACCAGGATTTGGCGTAATAAATGTCACCCTTTAAATACATGAAAGAAGATCTCAATAACGCTCTGGTGAAAGATCCAGCGGCGAGAAATCGCCTTGAGGTTTTTCTAGCCTACCCAGGTCTGCATGCACTATGGGGGCACAGAATCTCGCACCTTTTGTGGAGACATGGTTTTAAATTACTTGCACGAATTCACTCGAACTTTATTCGTACCGCAACAGGAATCGAGATTCATCCTGGTGCCATGATCGGTAGGCGCTTCTTCATAGATCATGGCATGGGTGTCGTTATTGGCGCAACGGCCATTATTGGCGATGATGTCATGCTCTATCACGATGTGACCTTGGGGGCGCGCGGTATTGAAGTGGGCAAGCGCCATCCGACTATCCAGAACGACGTAATTATTGGCGCTGGCGCGCGTGTCCTCGGAAATGTGAGCGTAGGCGAGGGATCGCGTATCAGTGCTAACACTGTAATTACTAAGGATCTACCACCACGGAGCATGCTCGATAGCGCTGAGTTCTTCGTTATTTAATCAGTTAACACGGCCGTAACCTGCCTTTGGAACAATGCCCCACATGTCCCCAGAGATGAGCAAGCAGCAGGAGTTCGTTCTTCGCACAATAGAAGAGCGCAACATACGTTTTATCCGTTTATGGTTTACCGATGTTTTAGGCTTCTTAAAATCAGTTGCGATCGCACCGGCTGAGCTTGATAACGCATTCGATGAGGGTATTGGCTTTGATGGCTCAGCGATTGAAGGCTTCGCGCGTGTCACAGAATCAGATATGTTGGCCAAACCAGATCCATCGACATTTTCAATCTTGCCGTGGCGCACTGAAGCACCAGGGGCGGCGCGAATGTTCTGCGACATCACAATGCCAGATGGCAGCGCCTCCCCTGCAGATCCACGTAATGTTTTGCGCCGCACATTAGATAAGGCCGCGGCCATGGGATACACCTGTTACACCCACCCAGAGATCGAGTTCTTCTTATTTAAATCAATGCCAGAGAGCGGCACTGCGCCAGTACCAGTTGATCAAGGGGGCTACTTCGATCACACACCAGCAGTGGTTGGACATGACTTTCGTCGTCAAGCAATTACTTTGCTTGAGGCGATGGGAATCTCAGTTGAATTTTCACATCACGAAGGCGGCCCAGGCCAGCAAGAGATCGATCTACGCGATGCCGATGCTCTTACAACGGCCGATAACATCATGACTTTTCGCCATGTCATTAAAGAGGTTGCCATGGATCAAGGCTTCCACGCATCTTTTATGCCAAAGCCATTTACCGATCACCCAGGCAGCGGAATGCATACACACGTCTCACTCTTTAAAGGTGAAGAGAATGCTTTCTACGATGCCAATGCCCAATACAACTTATCTAACGTTGGCCGTTCATTTATTGCAGGTATTCTCAAGCACGCACCAGAGATCACAGCAATTACTAATCAATGGGTGAACTCTTATAAGCGTCTACATGGCGGGGGAGAGGCACCAGCCGTTATTAACTGGGGGCCAAGCAATCGCGGAGCACTTGTGCGTCTGCCGATGTATAAGCCAGGTAAAGAGAACTCAACGCGTATTGAATTTAGATCACCCGATACAGCGTGTAATCCATACCTTGCATATGCCGTCATGTTGGCCGCCGGTTTGAAGGGCGTTGAAGAAAACTATGTTTTAAGTGATTCCAATGATCCGATCTCACTTCCAACCGATCTCAATGAGGCGATCCTGCAGATGGAAAAAAGTGCGCTAGTGCGCGAAACCTTAGGTGAGCATGTATTTGAATATGTACTACGCAATAAGCGCGCCGAATGGCTTGATTACAGTCGTCAGGTGAGCGCCTATGAACTCGATAGGTATTTGCCAGTTCTCTAAGCTTCGGGCTACCCTTAACCCATGTTGCGCAGTCTGCTTCTTAGCTGCCGTGGCGGGGTCAAATAACCGATCCCCTCGCCGCGGGGTTTGTCGTATCGGTACACACATGACAACCCCCGAGTACATAAGGAGTAGTAAATGAACTTTCCGGAACAATCCCCATCATCGATGCCAGTGCATCGCTATCAGCCTTTTCATCCCATCGATCTTGCCGATCGCACCTGGCCAGCTAAGAAAATTACCCATGCACCTAAGTGGTGCTCGGTAGATCTGCGCGATGGAAATCAAGCGTTAATCGACCCAATGGATACCCCGCGCAAGTTAGCGATGTTCAAACTTCTTGTTGCAATGGGTTATAAAGAGATTGAAGTTGGCTTTCCCAGTGCCTCACAGGCCGACTTTGATTTTGTACGCAAGATTATCGTTGAGGATTTAATTCCTGACGATGTGATTATTCAGGTGTTAACCCAGGCACGTGAACCCTTAATTAAACGCACATTTGAATCTATTAAAGGCTCAAAGCAGGCGATAGTTCATTTGTATAACTCGACATCTACTTTGCAGCGCCGGGTGGTATTTGGTTTAGATAAAGAGGGCATCAAAAAGATTGCTACCGATGCCGCTCAAGTCTGCCTGGACTTAGTAGCAACGGTTTCAGAGACAAAAGTATCTTTTGAGTATTCACCTGAGTCTTATACGGGTACTGAGTTGGAATTTGCCGTTGAAGTCTGTAACGCCGTCAACGTTATCTGGAAGCCAACTCCGGCATGGAAGACGATTATGAACTTACCGGCAACCGTTGAAATGACAACACCAAATGTTTACGCCGATTCCATCGAGTGGATGTGCCGCAATTTAGAAAATCGTGACAGGGTTATCGTCTCACTCCACCCACACAATGATCGCGGCACAAGTGTTGCAGCTGCCGAGCTAGGTTACTTAGCTGGGGCCGATCGCATCGAAGGCACGTTATTTGGAAATGGTGAGCGCACAGGCAACGTCTGTCTTGTAACCCTTGGAATTAACTTAGTAACCCATGGCATCGATCCGCACATTGATTTCTCAAAGATCGATGATGTGCGCCGTACCGTTGAGTATGCAAATCAACTACGCGTACCAGAGCGCCATCCATACGGCGGAGATTTAGTCTTTACCGCTTTTTCTGGCTCTCACCAAGATGCAATTAAAAAAGGCTTTGAGCATATGGCAAAGGATGCAAAGAGTGCAGGTCGTGAAGTTCGTGATTACACCTGGGCAGTTCCCTATTTGCCGATTGATCCACTCGATATTGGCCGCAGTTATGAGGCCGTTATCCGTGTTAACTCGCAGTCTGGCAAGGGCGGTGTTGCATATCTGATGAAGAATGAGCACCACTTGGATCTTCCTCGGCGTTTACAGATTGAGTTCTCAAAAGTTGTACAGGCTAAGACCGATACCGAAGGCGGAGAAATTAGCGCCGAAGATTTGTGGTCAGTATTTGAAGATGAATATCTACCAACACAGAGTGCACCGTGGGGACGCTTCCGACTTAAAGGCTTGAGTCAGACATCGGTCCTGGATGAAGATGTCCACTTAACGGTTTCAATCACCGATCGCGGTGAAATGCACGAACTCAAAGGACAGGGCAATGGTCCGATCGCCGCCTTCTGCAATATTTTGCAGAGCTATGGCGTCGATGTTCGCGTTCTTGATTATTACGAGCATGCACTCTCTGCCGGTGGCGATGCCTCAGCCGCTGCCTACCTTGAGTGCTCGATAGATGGTGAAACCTTCTGGGGTGTTGGAATCGACCACAACACCACTACGGCATCACTCAAGGCTGTCGTGTCTGCGATAAACCGCGCAATTCGTTAATCCACGCACTACCTTTACCTTTATGAGTTTATATAGGGATGAGGCCATTGTGCTGCGCACCCAAAAACTGGGAGAGGCCGATCGCATCATTACTTTATTAACTCGCGATCACGGAAGAATTCGCGGTGTGGCAAAGGGCGTTCGGCGCACGATGTCAAAGTTTGGTGCGCGACTTGAACCCGGCAGTCACATCGACATTCAACTCTACGTTGGAAAAACCTTTGACACTATTACCCAAGTTGAGGCGATAATGAACTATGGCGAAGCCTTGACCGATGATTATCAGCGCTGGACAGTGGCTTCAGCGATTTTAGAGGCCTCTGAGCGATTTAGTCCAAATGAACATGAGCCTGCTTTAAAAGAGTTCCAATTAGTTGTTGGTGCGATGAAAGTTCTAGCTGAAAATAGATACGAGCCACTTCTCATTCTCGATGCCTTCCTGCTTCGTTCATTAGATGTCGCAGGGTATGCACCATCTATGACAAAGTGTTCAAGTTGTGAAAAACCCGGACCCCATCGTTACTTTTCTTTAGTTGGTGGTGGATCAGTCTGCGCCGATTGTCGACCATCGGCATGCGCGACTCCAGCACCTGAGAGCTTAGAGTTAATGAATGCGCTTTTGCACAGCGACTGGGAAGTTGCATCAAAAAGTGAGGGAAAGTTTCGTCGAGAGGCTAGCGGTTTAATTGCCGCATATTTACAATGGCATCTTGAGCGTGGTTTAAGGAGTTTGCCGATGGTAGAGCGCGTATGACGATTCATATTCCTCATCACGTTGCGATCGTGATGGATGGAAATGGGCGTTGGGCACAACAACGCGGCCTACCACGCACCGCAGGACATGAAGCTGGTGAGGCCGCCCTCTTTGATGTTGTAGGTGGTGCGATTGAGTACGGCGTAAAAGAGATAAGTGCTTACGCCTTTTCTACTGAGAACTGGCGTAGATCTCCCGAGGAAGTTAAGTTTTTAATGGGCTTTAATCGCGATGTAATTAGACGCCGGCGCGATGAGATGAATGAGATGGGTGTTCGGGTGCGTTGGGTCGGTCGACCTAAGAGATTGTGGAGCAGCGTTATTAAAGAGTTAGAAGAGGCCGAAGAGTTAACTAAAAGAAACAAAGTTCTCACACTTAATATGTGTGTTAACTATGGTGGTCGCTCTGAAATCGTGGATGCGGCAACTGCTCTTGCCCGAGATGTAAAACGCGGCAAAGTTAAGCCCGGTGCAATTACTGAAAAAACCTTTGCAAAGTACTTAGATTCACCAACAATGAGCGATGTAGATTTATTTTTGAGATCATCGGGGGAGCAGCGCACCAGCAACTTCCTGCCATGGCAGTCGGTCTATGCCGAGCTTGTTTTTATGGATGTCTTATGGCCAGATGTAACACGTAAGATCTTATGGAAGGCCATTGAAGAGTATTCCACGCGCGATCGTAGATTCGGAAAAGTTTAGTATTTAACAGTTAGCGCAGAGGCCAAAGATTTCTGCCGTGTGGCCGACATCTCTAAAGCCGTGTTCTTCGGCCATTACCTTTGCCCATTTCTCAACTGCGCCACCTTCGATTTCAACGGTATCTCCGCAGCCTTTACATACAAGGTGGTGATGGTGGGCACCACCGCATAATCGATAGATTGCCTCACCATCATCGCGTCGTAAGATATCGACGATCTTCTCACTTACTAGAGATTGCAATGCGCGATAAACGGTAGTTAAACCAATGCTTTCGCCCTCGCGCTGCATGAGTCGGTAGACCTCTTGAGCACTAGCAAAGCCGCCGGCGCGCTCAAGAACGCTTAAGACCCGTGGGTTAGATCGACTCAACCAATGTTCCCAACAATGAGCCACATTCCAATGACACCGGTAACAGTTGCCAGCATTGTGCTCTTGGAAGGATGACGCGAATGTGCTTCAGGCAAGATATGCGATGTTGCAAGATAGATAACAAAGCCGGAGAACATTGCCAAATACAGTGAGAGCGAAGCATCACTAATTACGATGTAGGTACCAAGGGCTGCTCCACTAATGCGCATGATTGCATCGAGTCCTAACAATGCAACTGCTCTTTTAGTCCAGTGGCCACTCTTTATTAGTAGTGAGACGGTATTTAAGCCATCAGAGAATGCATGAGACAAAATCGCTATAAAGACAGCCAGACCTAAGGCGTTACTGACTTTAAATGAAAGGCCGAGAGCAATGCCATCTAAGAAAACATGCCCACCCATTGCAACTGCGCCTAGTGTGCCGGCGATATTTGCCGAGTGTTTGTGATCGTGGGCGTAATCAGACTCTGCGGGCTCATGCGAGCCAAAGATCTGCTCGGCAAAGTGAAGTGCCAGAAAGCCAAGCACGAATGCGATCGCCACAACGCGAACATTTCCAAAGGTATTAGTATTGAGCTCGAAGACCTCAGGCAACAGGTCAAAGGCAACTAGTCCAAGGAGCAGACCAGCTGAAAGTCCAAGCACAAGATGGAGTCGATCTCGTGAGCGGATGGCAAGGAAGCCACCGGCAGCGGTAGCGATGGCCGTTACGGCGGCCAGGCCGATTGCGATATTCATAGGCCGAGGGTAGCATAAATGAAAACGATTATCATTATCATAACCCTACTGACCGTGAGCGATAGGCTCAATGCATGCTCGCCATCACCCGTTTTTCGATACCACTAGGTGAAGGCAGCCTCTTTCGTGGCCAGCTCGAGTCTATACGGGCGATATTGGCCCAGGCGCCTGGCTTTATAGATGGCCAGATCGGGCAGAACCTAGATGATCCAACGCTCTGGCTTCTCTCAACGCGTTGGGAAAACCTCGGCTCATACCGCAGGGCCCTGAGCTCTACGCGTGCCAAGTTAGAAGCGATTCCAATTCTGGCCCGTGCAATCGATGAACCAGGGGCCTACGAGTAAACTTAATACACGCAAAGTGACACCAGTTGCTTTTCGCCGACATCCAGCCGGACGGAGATAAAAATGGCAATGGATCGCTTAGAAAATATCGTAGCTCTTGCAAAGCGCAGAGGTTTTGTCTATCCCTCATCTGAAATTTACGGCGGGCTCCGAGCATCCTGGGATTACGGCCCACTCGGAGTAGAGCTCAAAAATAATGTTAAGCGCCAGTGGTGGAAATCCATGGTCATGGGCCGCGAAGATGTAGTCGGCCTTGACTCATGTGTGATTTTGGCAAAGGAAGTCTGGGAGGCATCGGGCCACGTCGCAACCTTTAGCGATCCATTAACCGAGTGCACCGCATGTCATAAGCGTTATCGCGCCGATCATTTAATCGAGGCCTACGAGGCCAAACATAAAAAGGCCGCGACATCGCTAACTGAGATTAACTGTCCAGCATGTGGCAACAAAGGTCAGTTCACTGAGCCAAAACAATTTAGCGGACTGTTAAAGACCTACCTTGGGCCCGTTGAAGATGAATCAGGGCTGGCATATCTGCGTCCAGAGACTGCACAGGGAATCTTTATTAACTTTGATCAGGTAATGACAACTTCTCGCAAGAAGCCACCATTTGGCATAGGCCAGATTGGTAAATCTTTCCGCAATGAAATTACGCCCGGAAACTTTATCTTTCGTACACGCGAATTCGAGCAGATGGAGATGGAGTTCTTTGTCGTCCCAGGTACCGATGAAGAGTGGCATCAATACTGGATCGATACACGGATGGGCTGGTATATAGATTTAGGAATCAACCCCGAGCGTCTGCGTCTCTTTGATCACCCGAAAGAGAAGTTGTCACATTATTCAAAGCGCACTACAGATATCGAATACAAGTTTGAGTTTGCCGGCACCGAATGGGGCGAGCTCGAAGGTATTGCTAACCGCACAGACTTTGATTTAAAGGCCCACTCTGCAGCCTCTGGAAAAGACCTGTCCTACTTTGATCAGGAAAAGGGCGAGCGATGGACTCCATTTGTTATCGAGCCGGCAGCTGGAGTTGATCGTTGTGCGCTAACTTTCTTAATGGATGCCTTCACTGAAGATGAGGCACCGAACAGCAAGGGAGAGATGGAAAAGCGAGCAGTATTAAAGCTCGACCATCGCTTAGCGCCAATAAAAGCGGCAGTCTTGCCACTTTCACGTAACGCCGATTTATCACCGAAGGCGCGTGATTTAGCTGCCCAACTGCGCAAAAACTGGAGCATCGACTTTGATGATGCCGGTGCAATTGGTCGTCGCTATCGCCGTCAAGATGAGATTGGTACTCCGTACTGCATCACTATCGACTTTGAAACTCTAGAGGATAACGCAGTCACAATTCGCGATCGCGACACTATGGCACAAGAGCGCATCGGCCTGGATCAGGTCGAAGCATGGCTAGCACCACGCTTACTAGGTTGCTAAAACCACTTCTTCTTCCCCTTTCAAGCGGTGATCATTTTATTGATCCACCGGTTGTTCTTGCACCTATGGCTGGAATAACTAATGCACCATTTCGCACGCTATGTCGCCAACAAGGTGCGGGCTTATTTGTCTCAGAGATGGTTACGGCCCGCGCATTAATTGAGCGACGACCTGAAACCCTACGCATGATTGTGCCGGGAAAAGATGAGTGGCCGCGATCTGTGCAGCTATACAGCGTGGATTCCACAACGATGCGTGCTGCGGTAACGATGATTGGCAGGGAAAACTTAGCCGATCACATCGATATGAACTTTGGCTGTCCTGTACCAAAAGTCACGCGCAAAGGCGGGGGAGCGGCGCTGCCATACAAGCGCAGACTTTTCTCTAA
This sequence comes from Candidatus Planktophila sp., assembly GCA_009691145.1. Classification (GTDB taxonomy): domain Bacteria; phylum Actinomycetota; class Actinomycetes; order Nanopelagicales; family Nanopelagicaceae; genus Planktophila. Next base: position 13,963 of record SHVG01000021.1, read on the forward strand.
TATCGTGGCGGCCGCCGTTGAAGCGGCAAAGCCATTTGGTATTCCGGTAACAGTAAAGATGCGCATCGGTATTGATAGCGATCACCATACATATTTAGAGGCGGCGCAATCGGCTGCAGATTTAGGTGTTGTCTGGGTTGCACTCCATGCGCGCACTGCGGCCCAGATGTATGAAGGAAAGTCTGATTGGTCGGCCATTGCCCGCCTTGTCGAGCATTTAAAGCCTAACGGAGTACCAGTTTTAGGTAACGGCGATATCTGGTCGGGGCGAGATGCGCTCAATATGGTGCAGGAGACTGGGTGCGCAGGGGTAGTTGTTGGTCGTGGTTGTTTAGGGCGTCCATGGTTATTTTCCGATTTGGTTTCCACCCTTCAGGGCAGTGATAAAGAGTTAACACCCACGCTCTATCAAGTACGCGAAGTTATGTTTCACCATGCAAATTTAATCGTTGAGTATTTAGAGTCCGAAGATCGCGGAATGCGCGATATGCGCAAACATATGGCCTGGTATTTAAAGGGCTTCCGTGTGCCGCACGAAATTCGCCATGATCTAGGGATGGTCTGTTCATTAGTTGAAATGCGCGGACTATTGGACAGGTTAGAGGATCAGCCATATCCAGTAGAGGTCGGCGATAAACCTCGTGGACGTACAAGTCACGGCCGCCCACCAACTCTGCCCGATGGTTGGCTCGATGATCCCGATGAACTTGTTCATGTCGAACTCGAAGATGCTTTTTCTGGGGGTTAGATGTTTTTATTCCGTTGGATTCGCCGCACACTAACGCTAATTATCATCGTTGCATTAATCGCACCTGGCTACGCTGTCTCTAAAGTCTGGCGCGCAGCCAATAACCCAATAGTGCGCAACGCCGATGTCATTGTTGTTCTTGGAGCTGCACAATTAAATGGGCGACCAGGAGATGCACTCGAAGCGCGTTTGATTGAAGCTAAGCGGATCTTTGATTTAGGTTTAGCTCCATCCATTATTACCGTTGGCGCAGGCGCCCCTGGTGATCGCACGACCGAGGGGGCATCGGGCAAAGCTTGGCTACGCGCACATGGCATACCATCAAAGAAAATCACAGCGATTGAAGAAGGTCGCGATACATTAGTGAGCACAAAGGCTTATGCAGCACTCATGAAAAAGCGGATGATCAGTGATGTCATCATTGTGACCGATCCATTTCATTGCCAACGCGCGATGGTGATGGCAAATGATCAGGGCATTGTTAGTACATGCTCACCTGTACAAACTGGGCCGAACACCATTTCACAATCTGGGTATAAGTATTTACTGCGCGAAGCCAAGGCGTATCTGGTCTACATAAGCCTTGGCCGACGTGGTGTTCAGGTTAGCGATCATTTACCTGGCGCAGGCATTCTCACTAAGGTTGTGCCGTGACGTATAGCGAACACGATAGAGAGCGATTTTTAGATGAGCCGGCCAAGCGCCATGGGCGTACCGAATTCATGCGCGATCGTGCACGGGTTATTCACTCTGCCGCTCTTCGTCGGTTAGCAGCTAAGACTCAAGTTGCAGTGCCATGGGAAAATGATTTTCAGCGCACACGTTTATCTCACTCACTTGAGTGTGCACAGATCGGGCGCGAGCTTGGAGAATCACTCGGGGCAGATCCTGATTTACAGGACACCGCCTGTTTATCACATGATTTAGGTCATCCGCCCTTTGGTCATAATGGGGAAGAGGCCCTTGCCAACATAGCAGAGGATTTTGGTGGCTTTGAGGGAAATGCACAGAGCTTTAGATTATTAGTCCGCCTTGAGGCCAAGACCGTTAATGCAGATGGAAAGAGCATTGGCCTTAACTTAACCCGTGCATCCTTAGATGGTGCGACAAAGTATCCATGGACACGCGCGCGAAATCCCCGCAAATTTGGTGTCTACGATGATGATGTAGAAGCCTTTAACTGGATGCGAACTGGGGCACCAGTTGATAAAAAGTGTATCGAAGCGCAAATCATGGATTGGTCCGATGACTGTGCTTACTCTGTCCATGATTTAGAGGATGCAATATTTGTTAACGAGATCTCTGTTAAGAATTTCGATAGAGATATTGCAGATATCTATAGTGTGATGACAAAGGATTACGACAGCGATGCCACCGAACAAGAGAGCGCCGATGCACATGCACGTTTAGCGGCCCTGTCGGCATGGCCACATTATTACGATGGCACGCTTCGCTCCCTTGCTAGGTTGAAGGACTCAACTTCACAGCTAATCGGACGCTTTGTCTTAGCTGCCGAAATTGAAACCCGAAGAGTTCATGGCAATGGTCGGCTATCGCGTTATAGCGCCGATCTAGAGATTCCTCGCGATCACGTTGTCGAAGTTGATTTCCTCAAAGCCATTGCTGGGCACTATTTAATTAACGCCGCACATTCGCAGGATCGCTATGCAAAGCAGCAGCTAATTATCGGCGAGCTCGTTGAGATGCTCACGGCATGTGCTCCACGCGAGCTGGATTCAATCTTTATTAAGGCCTGGAACGAAGCGGGCGATGAGAGCGCACGGATGCGCGTAATAATCGATCAAGTAGCCGCCCTGACAGATCCTGGCGCCTATGCCTTACATACACGCCTACTGGCTAATCACTAAAGTGAGCATATGAGCGGGCGTATACGAGATGAGGATGTTGCCTACATCCGTGATCGCTCACCTATCGATGAGGTTGTCGGGGATTATGTTCAGTTAAAGAGTGCAGGGGCCGGGGCTAAAAAAGGTTTATGTCCATTTCACGATGAGAAGTCACCTTCTTTTACCGTAACCCCGAGCAAGGGATTTTTCCACTGCTTCGGCTGTCAAACCGGTGGCGATGTCATCACATTTTTAATGAAGATTGATCACCTGACTTTCACCGAAACTATCGAACGCTTGGCCGATCGCCTGGGCTACACACTTCGATATGAAGAGGGTAGAAGTAATACCCCAACGTTTTCAGCAGGAGCTCGATCCCGTTTAATCGCAGCTAATACCGAGGCGGCAAAGTTCTATCAAGAACAACTCAACGGAGCTGCTGCCCAGCACGGCCGAGATTTATTAACTAAGCGCGGCTTCGACAAAGCTGCATGCATGCAGTTTGGCGTTGGCTTTGCCCCTGATGAATGGGATGCACTCACTAAACATCTACGTGCAATGGATTACACAATCGATGAGTTAGAGACCGCTGGTTTATCAAAGATGGGTCAGCGCGGCCCCATCGATAGATTTCGAAATCGCCTTACTTGGCCGATTAGAGATATCTCAGGCGACGTTGTTGGCTTTGGTGCGCGCAAGTTGGCAAGTGATGAAGCAGATCAGGGGCCCAAGTATTTAAATACGCCAGAGACCCCGGTCTATAAAAAGAGTCAGGTTTTATATGGACTGGATATGGCAAAAAAAGAGATCGCAAAGAAGCGTCAGGCCGTCATTGTTGAGGGCTATACCGATGTTATGGCAGCCCAGCTCGCTGGAATAACTACGGCCGTTGCAACCTGCGGTACGGCATTTAGCAGCGACCATATCCGCATTCTGCGCAGGTTATTGATGGATGACGATGCATTTCGAGGCGAAGTTATCTTTACCTTCGATGGCGATGCCGCAGGGCAAAAAGCGGCGCTGCGAGCATTTAGCGAGGATCAAAAGTTTGTCACCCAGACCTTTGTGGCAGTCGAGCCCGATGGCTTAGACCCATGCGATCTACGCCAGCAAAAAGGGGATTTAGCCTTACGTGATTTAATCGCACGACGGGTGCCATTATTCGAGTTTGCAATTCGTAGCGAGTTAGCACATCACAAGTTGGATTCAGCTGAAGGCCGTGTTAACGCACTCAACGCCGCTGCGCCAATAGTTGCACAGATTCGCGATAAATCTCTGCGCCCTGAATACACACGCTTACTTGCGGGCTGGTTAGGCCTAGAGGTTGAAATCGTCTCTGCCGCAGTATCGCAGGGCGTAAAGGCACGTCCACGCAGTGAAGAGTCGGCTGCAGTTGAAAATAAGGATTCTAACTGGCGGCCAGATCCACATGATGCCCGCTTAATTTTAGAGCGTGAAGTTTTAAAAGCTCGCCTACAAGAGCCAGCGTTATTTATTGATAATTTATGGTCAGATATTGAGGCTGATGCTTTTACTCATCCGGCATATCGCGAAATGCGAAAGACTATAGATGAAAAACAGATACTGTCGATGGAGACAATCACCGATGAGAAAATTAAAACACTTTTCACCGAATTAACCGTTGAACCCATCCTTGCCGATGGCAATGCAACTGCGCTCTATGTTGAAAGTATTATCGCTCGGCTACGTGAAGTCGCTATCTCTCGTTCGATCGCTGAATTAAAATCAAACCTTCAACGTCTTAATCCAGTTGAAAATGAGATCGAATACAACACCGCATTTGCCGCCTTAGTTGCCCTGGAAACTACCCGCCGATCACTGCATGATTTAGCCCTTGGAAGCCTTTAAAAACCCTCAATTTTCGAACAATGCCCGCGTGCGATAGAATTTGTGCTCGTACAGATTGATCCCTGATAGCTCAACGGCAGAGCAGTCGACTGTTAATCGACAGGTTCTTGGTTCGAATCCAAGTCAGGGAGCTGTGAAAGCAAGCCGTTTCACCTTTAGCCCTTTACTATCTCCCGTATGGCAACAAATCTCCTAGCCACGGCCACTAACTCCTGGCGCACACAATCATGGGCGCTGCGCATCATGCGCCTGTGGCTGGGTTGTACATGGATTTATGCAGGCTGGGATAAGGCTACCGACGGTGGATTTTTAACCCGCGGCTCAGCAACTTTTATCGGTACACAACTCAGTGGCTATTCAACACACTCTCCACTAGGTCAGGGTCTCTTTAATAAATTAATGGAGCACTCAATACAAGTTGGCGCCTCAGTGATGGTCAGCGAGTTCGCAATTGGCCTAGCAACGCTTTTGTGGGTTGCACCAACCTTGGCAGCTTTTGGTGGTTTTTCAATATCACTGGGTTTATGGCTAGTGAGCAGTTTTCATGTCTCTCCATATTTTCTAGCTAGCGATACTGTTTATGCCGTTCTATGGTTGTCCTACTTACTATTGATTAGAAATAAGCGAAAGGGTTTTTCAATGTCGTTAGAGCGCCGTGGAGCAATGCGTCTTGGAATCATAGGTGCGCTCTCAGTTGCCTTTGCTGGGGTGGGTAAGTTTTTCACGCCCAAGGCCACGCAAGATAGTGCGGCCGGGGCCACTGCTACCAAGATTGTGAAACTGGCATCTTTAAAGGTTGGCGGCTCGACAAACTTTTTATTAGCAGATGGATCTCCAGCGATTTTATTTAGAACTAAGACCGGAGTCTTTGCCTACTCTGCTATTTGTACGCACCAAGGATGCACCGTTGCCTATGTACCGGCTAAAAAAATCTTAAAGTGTCCATGCCATGGCACGGAGTATGATCCTCTTAAATCGGCAAAACCCATAGTTGGCCCGGCCACCAAGCCACTTGGCACAGTCAAAGTAGCTATCAGCGGCGCATGGGTAATACTCGCGTAACTAATTAGAAACATTCAGGGGCTAAGATTCAGAGATGGCCCTATTTCGTCTTAACGTAGCTATCCCAGATCGCCCTGGCTCTCTGGGTCTTCTTGCATCGGCCATTGGCGCTGCTGGCGGAGATATACGCGAACTCGTTGTTTTAAAATCCGAAGGCGGCCGCGGCTTCGATGATATTACCGTTGCAGTTCCTGGCAGTAATCCAGATGATCTGATTGATTTACTTAACTCAATCGGTGGCGTAGAAGTTATATCTATAGACCTCGTTGGATAATCTCGGCACCTTGACTTGGTAGCGAAGTAAAGAATCTCGGGGCTTTA